>USAX01000059.1 GCA_900552705.1 uncultured Collinsella sp.
GAATATCAGGTGGCGGCGGGTGGATGGGGATGGGCGGGGCGGCCCGTCGGTTTATCTCAATCTGTAACAGTTAGGCCCTATTTTGCCGAGCAACTGTTACAGATCGAGACAAACCAAAACCGTCCCGGCGGAAAATCTCAATCTATAACAACAACTCGGCGAAATCCGTCCCTCGTGTTATAGATTTAGACAAACGGGACCCAATCCACCGGTATATCTCGATCTGTAACATCTAGCCGCCCAAATCGGGTCTAGATGTTACAGATCGAGATCTTTGATTGAGAGGTTGGGAATTGGACCGAAAACACGGTCCCGGAATAACAAAAAAGCTCGCCGGCTAGGCCGACGAGCTGCAAGTTCTTGGTCGCGGGGGCAGGATTTGAACCTACGACCTCCGGGTTATGAGCCCGGCGAGCTACCAGACTGCTCCACCCCGCAATGTCTGGGCGCCTCATGTGCGCAAAAAAGAATATTACGCGGGAGTTCGGTAAACGGCAAGGAAAATCTCGTAGAGCATAATTCCTTCATATTTAAACCCCTCAGCCCCTATCACCGTAAACGAATCGCGGCCGAGCGCCGTCGACGGCGCGTATACAATGGTGCGCGTCCTTTTATGCCAACACTGGGAGTAGACATGCTGCTCGCTATCGATATGGGAAACACGCAGACGGCCATGGGCCTGTTCGACGGAGACGAGCTGGTGCAGTCGTGGCGCATGCCCACCGACCGCTCCTATACCGCCGACGAGATCCACGTGCGCCTGATGGGTTTCTTTAAGATGTACGGCCTCTCGCTCGATGCGGTTGACGCGATCGCCTTTGCGGGCGTGGTGCCGCAGCTCTCGCGCGAGTGGCACGCCGTGGCCGACCGCATTGCCGCAGACGCCATCGTCATCGGGCCGCAGACGGCCGCCGTGACCAAGCTGCGCGCGGCGCGTCCCCAAGCCGTAGGCGCCGATCGCGTCGCTAACGCCGTTGCGGCCGAAACTTTCTACGGCGCGCCGGCAATCGTGGTGGACTTTGGCACCGCGACCAATATCGACGTCATCGATGAGGACGGTTGTTACATTGGCGGAGCGATCGCGCCGGGCATCCGCATCTCCATGGACGCGCTTGCCGCCCGTGCCGCCAAGCTCGCCAGCGTGCCGCTCGAGGCGCCCGAGCATGCCATCGGCCGCGATACCGAGGAGTGCATCAAGGTCGGCGCCGTGGTGGGCGCTGCTGCCATGGCCGAGGGCCTAGTCGAGCGCATGAAGCGCGAGCTGGGCCGCGAGGATGCCACCGTTATCGCCACGGGCGGTCTCGCCGGCATCGTCGCCGATTCGACCGATGCCTTCGACGTGGTCGACGGACAGCTCACCATCAAGGGCATCTGCGAAATCTACCGCCGCATGCAGGAGCTGGGGTAAGGCAGGGGCTTAAGTCGAGCACGGGCGCGAGCGGCGGACTAAGCAATGCATCGGTCCTATTCCTCAAAAACGAAATTTTTTCAGTTTTGAGGAATAGGCTTTCTGCTACGCCTCGCCGCACAACCACCTCGCCAGGTCCACGATCTGCACTCCGTCGCGATCCGTGGCCTCGTGATGCGTGCGGGCGAGAATCATCTTGGGATACGCATCGCCAATGCTCAGCAGTGGCGAAATCTCGCGTTCAAATGTCTTATCCGAGCTGATGTCGTCGCTCACCTGAATGTAGAGTTTCTCGCTCCGCTTGATTGCTACAAAGTCTATTTCCTTTTTATAGAGCACGCCGACGTATACCTCGTATCCGCGACGCAGCAGCTCGATTGCCACCATGTTCTCGTATACGCGTCCCCAATCCATATCACGTGTACCAAGAAGCGCATATTTAAACGCATGGTCCGCCAGATAGTACTTCTCGCCGCTCTTAAGGTATTTTTTGCCGCGAATGTCGTACCGACGAACTTTATAGAAGGCAAACGCATCGCACAGGTACCCCATGTACGTGCCGACCGTCTTGTTCGTAATCTTTAACCCATCCGCATTTAATGCATCAGTAATGTTGCGTGCCGACGTAATGTTGGAAACGTTGTCCATCATGTAATCGGCAATGCGCAGCAGCGCCGATTCGTTTCTCACGTTATGCCGCTGCACGATATCTCTCACAATGAGCGTCTTGAAGACGTTGGAGAGATATTGATAGCGCTGCTCCTGCAGTGGATAAGGGTAAGAGCCGGACATACCGCCGGTTCTCGCGTACTCATCGAAGTCGCGGTCGACCTCGCCCTCGTCGCCATAGAGACGATACTCCTCAAACGAGAATGGGAAAACCTCGATCTCGAACGTACGCCCCGTAAAGAGCGTCGACAGATCGCTCGACAGCAAAAAGGCATTCGATCCGGTAATGAATATGTCGTACTGCTCGGATGCGTGAAGGCTATTGATCGCACGCTCAAAACCGTCGCACATCTGAACTTCATCGATAAGCAGAAAGTTTTGTTTGCCGGACACTCGATGCTCTTTTACATAGGCGAGCAGCGCGTGATACTCGAGCAGGTTCTCGAACTCATCGAGGTTGTAGTTGATATGGATGACATTCGAATTGGACAGATGTGCCTCCACGTAATCGCGGAGGGCCTCGAGCAATTTTGATTTACCGCTACGACGGATGCCCGTGATGACCTTGATGTCCGGCACGCCAATAAGACTCGTCAACGTGTCCATATATGACGTTCTATTGATGAGTTTCATCGGGGCCTCCTCGCGGTCTTTTATCGCTATTCCTCAAAACTGAAAAATTTTCAGTTTTGAGGAATAGGCTCTATAGCGAATATACCTCGCGAAAGACCGAGCCACCTTAATCCTATTCCTCAAAAACGAAAATTTTTCAGTTTTGAGGAATAGGGCGCTGGCAACCCATTCCCCAGATAGGCGAAACCCTCCCCGGCACAGGCCGAGGAGGGTCTTGTTGTCATGTCTATCTTTGGGCGCGAACGCCCCGCGTTACAGCCCGCGAATCCGTACGGCCTCGGGCGGAAACTCCTGCTCGCCGGCATCGGTCTTGATGGTCGCGCGGCCCCAGATGTCCAGGCCCGCAAACACACCGACCGCAAGCGGCAAACCGTTGGGCGACACCGCCGCAACCTGACGACCCAGCAGCGGCACCATATCGAAGTACTCACCCAGCACCGGAGCCAGCGGGCCGGCAGCGCCCTGTGGTGTGTTGGCGGCAACCGCCCAGGTGTCCACGCGGGTCAGCACGGCGGTGGCCAATGCCTCGACCAGCACCTCGTCGGCCATATCCACGCCAAGCTCGCCCAGCGCCGCACGTTCAATATCAACCGTCACCGCGGCAAACATGGCCGCAGCACCGGCACCGCCGTTCACGGCAACACGCGCGAGCGACGTCTCAAACGCAGGCGCACCGCACACGATATTGCTCGGCCACTCAATGCCCACCTTGCCGGCAAGGCCCAACCCCGGCGTCGAAGCCGTGCCCACGAGCGCGTCCATCATGCCCATCGCGGCCACAAACGGCAGGCCGTGGAAGGCGTGCATGTTCACATCGGGGCGCACAACCAGCGAAAACGTCAGCGAAGCATCGCCCACGCTCCACGCGCACCAGCCCGCGGACACGCCCTCGCGGCCCGCGTCACGCGCCGCGTCGAGCTCGGTACCGGCGACAACAGCATTCATCTCGATCATCTACATACGCCCCAATTCGCCCACGATATGGCCCACGCGATCCTCGGGCTCCTTGACCTCGACGCCGTTGTAGCGGAAGAACCGAGCCGGGTCGTGCATCAGGTCCTCGAGCGGCACCAGCACAAAGTCACGCTCGCCGATCAGCGGATGCGGCAGGCGCAGCTTCTTGCCGCCGTGGGTCTCGCCGTCCATCCACAGCAGGTCCAAGTCGATGGTGCGCGGGCCGTTGGCCTTGGCCTTCTTGGAACGGTCGCGGCCCAGCTCGGCCTCGATCTTCATGAGCTCGTCAAGCAGCACCAGCGGAGCCAGCTCGGTCTTAATCTCGATGACGGCGTTGGCAAACGCGTCCTGGCGCGTCTCGTAGGCCGGCTCGCTCTCGTAGATCTTGGAGGAGTTGGACACGCAGGTGAGTGGAATCTCGGCGATCATGTCGCGTGCGGCGCGGATGTTGTCACAGCGATGCCCCAGGTTGGAGCCCACGGCCACAAACGCGCGGCGCGGCTGCGGCTTGGCAACCGCCCAGTAGCCGTTCAGGAACTGCGCAAAGCCCGCGGCGTCGTGCACGCGCACAATGTTGGCACCGGCCTGGATGGCGCCCAGGCACACGCCAAACGTAGCGGCATCGCGCTCGGCGGCCTCGGTCACGCCCGAGACGGCGCCCACAAAGCGCTTGCGCGATACGGCGCACATGAGCGGATAACCCAGTGACGCCATCTTGGCAGTCTCGCGCTGGATGACGATGTCCTCGTTGGCCGTCTTGCCAAAGCCCGGACCGGGATCAATGCAGATGCGGTCGCGCGACACGCCGGCGTGGATGAGCGCGCGGGCCTGGTCGGACAGAAAGCCCATGACGCGGCGCATGATGGGCGCCGAATCGGGCAGGGTGAAGCGGCGGAGCTGCGAGGTGGGCACGTAGGCTTCCTCGCGGCGGGCGCTGCGGCGCATCATGGCGGCCAGGCGGTCATTGGGCTCCGATGCGGCCTCGGTGGCCTCGGGCGCGGGCGCGACGGTCTCGGCGGCAGCAGCCTGCTCGGCGGCCGGCGTCTCCTGCTCGCTTGCAGGCTCGGTCGCGGGCTCCGGATCGCCAAACGGCAACGAGGGCTGCACCACGCCGCCCGGAAGCTTGGCCTCCGGCTTAGGCTCGCCCAGCAACTTGCCGCGACGGCGGCGAGCCGGCTTCTCAGCCTCACGCGCGGCCTCGGCAGCCGCCTCGCGCGCCTTCTCGGCAACAAACGCCGCAGCCGAGGTATCGAGCTGCACCGTTGCGTGCGTGCGGGTGGGCGCGGCGACCTCGCCGGCATGCATCACGATGACGCCGCAGGTGCTCGTCTTAACGAACTCAACCATCTTGGGATCGGTGAAGCCGGTCACGTCGTTGACGATCGAGGCGCCGCAGCGCACGGCCGCCTTGGCAACCGCCACATGACGCGTGTCGATCGAGACGATGGCGCCCTCCTTGGCCAGCGCGCGCACCACGGGCAGCACGCGACGCGCTTCCTCATCGGGATTGACCGGGGTAAAACCGGGACGCGTGGACTCGCCGCCTACGTCGATGATGTCGGCGCCGGCGTCGAGCATCGCCAGGCCATACTCGATGGCGGCATCCGGGTCGAAGTGCTCCCCGCCGTCGCTAAACGAATCGGGCGTCACGTTGAGGACGCCCATGATGCGCGGACGGTCAAAGCTGAGCTCGTACTTTCCGCACCGCCATGTCTTGCTGTCGTTCGCCATGAACATCCTCCTAAAATGCCCACGCCGCCGAGCTTGGGGAGCTGGCGGCGGGGTCGCTTTGCAATCAGTCTTTCTATTGTATCCGCGCACACGGGCTAGAACGCAAACGCGGCCGCGATGTCGCAAGAAATCAGCAGGTCGGCATTTGCATCCTGATCGGTGGGATCAAGATTGCAAATGGCCAACGTATCGCCGGTAAAGTAGCGTGTGAGACCCGCCGCCGGGTACACCACGAGCGATGTTCCGCCCACGATGAGGGCATCGGCCGCGGCGATGGCGGCAACGGCACCGGTCAACACATGCTCGTCGAGCGGCTCTTCGTAGAGCACCACATCGGGCTTGATGCGACCACCGCACGCGGGGCACACGGGCACGCCCGCGGCGTCCTCGTGCTCGCGCGAGCAAATCCATTCGGCACTATAGAGCGCGCCGCACGCCTGGCAAATGTTGCGATGGACCGATCCGTGCAACTCAAACACGCGCTGCGAGCCCGCCATCTGATGCAAGCCGTCGATGTTTTGCGTCACCACGGCATCAAGCTTGCCGGCGCGCTCCAGCTCGGCCAGCTTGGTGTGACAGCGGTTGGGCTTAGCGTTAAGCGCGATCATCTTGGTGCGGTAGAAGTCGAAGAACTCGGCCGGATGCGCCTCGTAAAAGCTATGCGACAGCATGGTCTCGGGCGGATAGGCAAACTGCTGGTGATACAGGCCGTCCACGCTGCGAAAATCGGGGATGCCACTTGCCGTGGAAACACCAGCGCCGCCAAAGAAGACCACGCGCTTGTGGGTGTCAAACAGATCCGCCAGCGCGGCGGACGCCTGCCTGGGGTCCGATATTGCCTGCGTCATATGAGTCCTCCGTCCTTGTTGATCGGGCGGCGTCGGGCGATATCCCAGCATGCGACCTTTAAGTCAGCATGCGCGGAGCCCACCCCGCCCCTGTTGCGCTAATCTTAAGCCTGCCAACCCCGTCGAAAGGACACCATGCCTCAGACTTACACTTTCGCCTCGTGGAACGTCAACGGCCTGCGCGCCGTGCTCAAAAAGGACCCGAGCTTTATCCAGATCGCGCAAGAACTCGACGTCGATATCCTGGCGCTGCAAGAGACCAAGTTGCAAGAAGGCCAGGTCGATATTGACCTGCCCGGCTATCACCAAACCTGGAGCTACGCCGAGCGTAAAGGCTATTCGGGCACTGCGGTCTTTAGCCGCCAGAAACCGCTGCGCGTGCTGCACGCCGACGCGCTGTTACCCTACGCCGGCGAGGGCGAGGCGGCCGCACTCGTCACCCAAGCCGTAACCGAGGGCCGCGTCTGCGCGCTGGAGTTCGACAAGTTCTGGTTTGTGGATGTCTACACTCCCAACGCGCAAAACGAACTCGCCCGCATCGACGTGCGCATGGCTTGGGACGATGCCTATCGCGGCTTTTTGAGCGCGCTTGAACGCGAGACCGGCAAGCCCGTCGTAACTTGCGGCGACTTTAACGTGGCGCATGAGGAGATCGACCTTAAGAACCCCAAGTCCAACCGCGGCAACGCTGGCTTTTCGGACGAGGAGCGCGGCAAGTTCACCGAGCTGCTCAACGCCGGGTTTACCGATACCTGGCGCGCGGCAAATCCGGACGTCGAGGGCGTCTACAGCTGGTGGAGCTACCGCTTTAATGCCCGCAAGAACAACGCCGGTTGGCGCATCGACTACTTCCTGGTAAGCGACGCAATCGCCGGCAACGTGCGCGACACGGGCATCCGCGGCGACATCTTTGGCAGCGACCACTGCCCCGTCACCCTTACGTTGGAGCTCTAACTCCAGCTGCCCCCGGAGACGAAGGAAAACGGATCATTTTGGGCCTCGTGGGGGTATCCGCGTGACCCATCCGCCACGAAACACGCCCATCTACTACGTTTAAGCCACTACCCTCGACCACAGTGAACAACGCAAAAAGAAAACCGCAGGTAGAAAGCCTACTGTTTTTCATAAAACACGGTTGTGGTTGGGGGTGTCGGGCCAAACGTAGTAGATAGACCGATTTCGTGGCGGGCGGGTTCAGCTGATTCCCTGGGAACGTCTGGAGGCGAAAGAAAACGGATCAATTTGGCTCTCCGAGGGCCACGATGCCCGTCGTATCAGCCGGCTATTTCAAAACTATGCCGGTTTACGGGGCTGAATCGCGAACCCCCAACCATACGCAATTCCGAAATAATAAAACCGCAGGTAAACGGCTTGCTCTATTTCAAAAATAGCCGGCATGGTCTGCTTGTGCCAATCTGGCCCCGTAAACCGGCATAGTTTTAAAATGGCACTTCGGCAGTATTGATTCCCGCCCCGGCGCAACCAGCCCTACAGTCCGTACTTCACGACGACTCGGTTGATGCGACGGCACCAAGGCCTGTACAAGGCGGCCAAAAACACGCAGGTCGCAAGGCCGTGCGTGATATCGAACGGTACGGCGGTGGCAAGACGCGCCATGGCACCCGCCCACGTGAGCGGTTGAACAAAACCGATAATGTCGTAGGCGTTGATCACGACGCCATACAGCAGGCCCGACGCAAAGCCATACGCCAACAGCGCCGGCATGCGCACGGTTCCATCGGCGCGGTCAAACGCGCCCGCATGCGCCAGCGCACCACCGATATAGCCCACCAAACCCCAGGCATACATCTGCCACGGCGTCCACATGCCCTGTCCAAAAAAGAAATTACTGGTCAGCGCTGCCAGCGCGCCAACCATAAAACCATTGCGGCGACCAAGCGTCGCCCCCGCGATAATGGCGATGGCGCTCACCGGTTTAAAGTCGGGAATGGGACCAAACAAGATGCGCCCCGCCGCGGCCAACGCCGCCAGAACCAGCGTTGGCATAATCTGGCGCAGGCCCGGTCGCGACGCCTCGTAGCCTGCAAAGAACAGCGCAAGCACCAGCGCCACCACGACAAGCATGGCGAGCGCCGCCTGCTCAACGCCCGCCAGCAACGCCGCAGCCATCACGGCTGGCACCGCCAGCAGCAGCGGTATCTCCAGTTTTGCGAGTAGGCGCACGATGCGATAATCCGTCATCCCATCACGCCCTATAAAACACGTTGTCGGCAAAGAAGTCGGCCGGCGGCTCCATGCAGGCAATCTCACCGTCAAACATCATGGCAATGTCATCGGCAACCTGCTCGGCAAAATCCAGATCGTGCGTGGCCATGATGACGGTGCCACCAACCTTCGCATGGTCACGCAGGGCGCGGGCGATGATGCGGCGGCTGAACAGGTCTAGACCCTTGGTGGGCTCATCGAGCAATAGCAGTTCGGGGCCGATTAGCAGCAGTTTTGCCAATGCAAGCAGTTGACGCTGCCCGCCCGAAAGATCGTACGGATGGCGCCCATCCAGACCCGACAGCCCCAAGCTCGCCGCACGCTCCCGCGCCAAGTTCTCGTCATATCCGCAGGTCGAGGCCCATTCCATCAGCTCATCGTGAACCGTCTCGGCAACCAGCAATGCTTTGGGGTTCTGAGGCAGCAGCGCCGCCGAGGCCGCTCCGCGCACCATGCGGCCGCGCTGCAGCTTGGCGGTCTTCGCCAGCACCGAGAGCATCGTCGACTTACCGCATCCGTTGCCGCCCACGATCGCATGCACCGCACCGGCCGAAAACGCCACGTCGAGCCCGCGCAGCACCCAGCCGCCCGCGCGATCGTAGCGAAACCAGCTCCCTGCCAGGGTGGTAGCCGACCCGCCGTGCATTTTTTGGAGTATTCTGCTCCCATCCGTGCGCGGGAAGGCTTCCGAGCCGTTCTCGAGCGACGTTTGCGCCACAAATTCGGACGATTTGTCCAATTCCGAACTTTTTTTCGCGCTCGATACGTCCCCGGGCGGCTCCAGAGAGCCCAAATTGTCCTCACGCCTGCTGAATACTCCGTTTTTTGCACATCGGATGGCACCCCGCCCAAATATGTCATCGGAAAACAGCGATTCTCGGCGTCCCAAAGAAGCCATATCCGCCACCTCGCGCACGCGACCGCCCTCAATCCGGTACGCACACGTCGCATACTCGAGCATCGGCCTCGGTTGATGCGTAGCCACAACAACCGTACAGCCCAGCTCACGGTTCACGCGAAACAGCGCGTGCAGAAAATTCTTCTCGGCAACGGGATCGAGCTGAGACGTGGGCTCGTCGAGTAGCAGCACACGCGGACGCAGCGCCAGGACGGCGGCAAGCGACAGCAGCTGTTTGCGGCCACCCGAAAGCGTATCGGTATCGCGATGAAGCCAGTCCTCCAGACCAAAGAAATAGCTGGTCTCGGCCACGCGACGACGCATCTCGTCGCGCGACATGCCTAAGTTTTCCAGGCCAAACGCCATCTCGTGCCACACGGTCTCGCACACAATCTGGTTCTCGGGGTCCTGAAACACGTAGCCCACGCACTCCGCAGACGCGCGCACGTCCATGTCGGCAACGTTCTCGCCCAGCACGCGCGCATCACCAGTGCGCTCGCCCGCCGGAGCGATCTCGGGCTTGAGCAGCGACAGCAGCGTCGACTTACCCGATCCGGTACCGCCAACAAGCAGCGCAAATGCACCTTGGAGAACAGACCAGTCGAGTCCATCGAGTACCGGCGCCTCAGCCCCGGGGTAGGCAAAGCTCAGGCTCCGCACCTCAATCGCCGGCATATCCGGGCCGCACGCCGCGCCCGACACCGGGCCCCTATCCAACCGGGTCATCAGCCAAACCTCTTCTCGTCAATCGCGTGCAGCACACAGGGCAACACCATCCAAGCCGCGTACACGACATAGCCCAGCCACGGCGTGGGCACCGAAAGCTGAGGGTAAAACGAATACTGCGTTGTCGCGGTCCACGCCACCACCACCGCGGTGGCACCAAACACCGCAAGTCCAACCAGCGCGGCAGCGTCGCCGCGCCCCAGCCGATACCGCGCATACGTCGTACGACGCGACGCAGCACCCCATCCGCGCGAGCGCATGGCGTCGGCGCGCTCCAGCGAATCCTCCATGCCCCAGCCCATCAACACGCTCGATGTCCGCAGGCGCGAGCGCACGGGGTCGGCCGGCGCGCGACCCGGCACATCAATCGCGTCCTGCACCGCCAGCACCGTGCGGCCGCGGCGCAAAAACTGTGGGATAAGCCGCATGCACATCGAGATCATGAGCGCGATCACCGGCGCGGCGTTGCCCAAAAGCGCAAGCACCTTGTCGTAGCTAAGCATCGACGCCGCGGCCTCAAACCACAGCACGCTCGCCACAAACAGCCCACCCATGCACAGGCCGTACATCATGCTCTCCAAATACACCACGCGCATGCCAATATGGAAAAGCTCGGTCGAGCCCGATGCGCTAAACAGCGGGTTGACCAGTGCAATGATCAAAATCACCGGCAGCTGCCAGCGAAGCGCGCCCAACGTGCGGGCAGCCCCGCGCGTCGCAAATCCATACGCCAACCCGCCCGCGAGCGACAGCGCGATCAGCACCGGCTGCATCGAGAACATGGTGAGCCCCAGCGTCAGCACCATGTAGAGCGCCGGCACCGCCGGATGCGACATCGAAAATGCCGCGACGGGCTCACTGGCCGATTCCTCTCGCGTGATATCCACGGGCACCCCCATCCCCTCGCTCAAACGTCAACGCCGCAGCGCCGCCACCATACACAACCAGCGCAAACACCGCGTCAACGGCACCGACATCGGCGGCAATGCGTCAATCGTTACGCGCTCATCATATGCCTGCGGTATCATATTGCGCCGTGTATCGTTTCCAAACACACGTCTCTATAACGTAACAGGAGATCACATGGACGCAACCGCAATTATCCTCGCCGCCGGCGAGGGCACCCGCATGAAGTC
>USAX01000060.1 GCA_900552705.1 uncultured Collinsella sp.
CGACGGAGCCGCAAGCTTTACTGTGACGACTTCGGGCGACGCGGGCGACACCGGCAACGGTACCGGCGGCGGCAACGGCAACGATGCCAACGCGGGCAGCGCCGACAGGAACGGCAAGGGCAACAAGAGCAAGGGATCGGGCGAGAAGCTCGCCGGCACGGGCGACGGCTCTGGCATTGCCGCCGGGCTCGCCGCTGCCGCCGTGGCGACAACGGTCGCCGGCGCGGCAATGCTTGCCAACGATCGCGAAGACAGCGAAGGCGCTAGCGAATAGGCAAGCCGGCTTTCAGACGCATCGGCTCAATCAGGGGCGCAGAATACCGTTCTGCGCCCCTGTTTTTGACATGAAAGAGTAGCAAAGTGTTGGTGTCCATGCGTGTCACCCCCATGAGGTTCGCTAAAACTGCCTCTATGGCCACATTTTAGTCACCGCAAGGCTCCCATGCGAAGGTGCCAGACAGCACAGCAATTCGTGTCCGCGCGAGGCTTTAAACTAAATGCGATAAAGATGCATTCCACAAGAGGAAAGTGGGGCGACAGTGATGGGCGAACTGGTAAACCGTGGAGAATCGGCAATCGTGCCAGAAGTTTTTTACAAGCAGGTTTCCTCGATTCTCAACGCCGCTCGCGACAAGGCCTATACCGCCGTTAACTTTGCGATGGTTGAGGCGTATTGGGATATCGGCAAGAGCATTGTTGATGAGCAGGGCGGAGAGGAGCGCGCAGTATATGGAGAGGCATTGATTGCAGGCCCCTCCAGAAGGCTTACCGCGGATTTCGGAAGAGGCTTTGGCATCGCAAACCTTCGCAATATGCGTCAGTTCTTTCTTGCGTTTCCAATTCGCGACGCACTGCGTAGCGAATTGAGCTGGACTCATTACCGCAGGTTGATGCGCATTCCCGACCCCGATGCTCGCGCCTGGTACATGAACGAATGCGCCGATTCTCGTTGGAGCACGCGTCAGCTCGAGCGCCAGATCAACACCATGTTCCGCGAGCGCCTGCTTGCCAGCAAGGACAAGGAGGCCGTCACCCAGGAAATCCAAAAGAGCGCCCCGGCTCGTCGCCCCGAGGATATCATCCGCGACCCATATGTACTGGAGTTTTTAGGTTTCTCGGACGATACTGCGTTTCGCGAGAGCGATCTAGAGCAGGCGCTCATCACGCATCTTCAGAAGTTCCTGCTGGAGCTTGGCCGTGGTTTCGCTTTCGAGGCGCGCCAAAAGCGCATCACCTTTGATGGGCGCCATTTCTATATTGACCTTGTGTTTTACAACTATCTGATGCGCTGTTTCGTGCTCATCGACCTTAAGACCGATGACCTTACGCATCAGGACCTGGGCCAGATGCAAATGTATGTGAACTACTACACGCGCGAGCTCATGAACGAAGGCGACAATCCGCCTATAGGCATCGTGCTCTGCGCGGACAAAAGCGATTCGATCGTCGAGTACACGCTGCCCGAAGACAACGACCAAGTGTTTGCCGCCAAATACCTGCCGTATCTTCCAAGCAAGGAAGAGCTGGCGCGCGAGCTGAGTGCCGAGTACCGCGCCATCAACGAAGCGACTAATGGCGAAGCGCAAGGGTAGCGGCACGTTGCGACCGATACCCCCGACGGCGCTCCACATCACCCGGGATAAGAGGAGCTTTCCATGACAGACAGACCGAAAACAACACTGCGCGACTGCATCTATGGGCTTGCCGTCGGTGACGCGCTGGGCGTTCCCTACGAGTTCAGGCCCCGCGGTACGTTCGAATGCACGGACATGATCGGCTACGGCACGCATGGGCAACCCGCCGGCACCTGGAGCGACGACACATCTATGACGCTTGCTACCTGCGACTCGATTAGGGAGCTCGGGCACATCGACACCGCGGACATGCGCGACAAGTTCGTAAGCTGGATTGCCCGTGGCGAGTATACGATCGACGGCGTTTTCGATTACGGCGGTACGACCGCCCGCGCCCTGCGCACCGGCAAATGAAGCTCCGGCGAGCGCGACAACGGCAACGGATCGCTCATGCGCATCGCTCCCCTGGCGTTCACCGATGCGACAGACGAAGAGGTCAGCAAGGTCTCCGCGATTACGCACGCCCACAGAACGTCGACCGACGCATGCATCATATTTGTCGAGCTGATGAGGGATGTGATGAACGACGTGCCCCCCTCGTGGGCGCTCCATCTGAAAGGCGTGCCTGAGCAGGAGATCAGGTCGGGTGGCTTCGTGCGCGACACGCTTAAGGCAGCCACCTGGTGTTTCGTCAACACTAACAGCTACGAAGATTGCGTGCTTGCCGCCGTCAACCTAGGCGACGACACCGCCACCACCGCAGCCGTCGCCGGCGCCCTCGCCGGCACGGCATACGGTCTCAAAGCCATCCCACAGGAGTGGATCGACACTCTGCGCGGCAAAGAGCTGATTGAGAGCTGCCTGTTTTAAGGCGCCATTCAAGAAATAAGGCAGGAGGCATCATGGAGAGGAAGATCGCAAATATAGACGAGTTCCAAGTGGACGAAAACGGGATTCCGCTATTTCCAGTAGGACTGAAGGAGGAAGCCAGCCTCTATGTCCTCCCCGACGGGCGTTACCTCCCCTGCGGGGTCTACAGGACCGCGGACGGCGGTTCGATCATTTATGAGCCATCCGAACTAAGCTTCTTCGGGCAGATGCTTGCTCAATTCAAAGAGAACTAGAGGCTTGATTGCCCGTTAGATCGACACTGCTCCAAGCCATGGGGCGGGTAGGATGTCTCCCGCCGCGGCCTGTGAGGTAGAATTACGACTGCCGCGGAATCCGCCTGCGGGCAACGCTCCGATCTCCGATTGGGGTGAAGCCTATGAACTTGTTTCTTGAAATCCTGCGCCTCTCGATGTATGTAACCGGCATCGTCCGGAACCTCTACTCGATCTGGCGGGAATATAAGCAGTAACGGATAGCGAAGGGAGTCATGCAAAGGGCCGGTCGCACCCGGCCCTTTAGACGATAGTACCTGCGTTGCCCGCGCTTCCAAAGTTGACCGACTGAGGAGCGGGTTCCGCGGCACATCCTGATTTTACCCAGTGGCAAGGCTCTTTTACAGCCGTTCCACCGTTTATTTACATCCGCCAATCAAGACGAGGCTACTACGCACCTTTATTACACACGATGTTTTCAGCCTGGTATAAACAAGTTCAATAATAGAATGCAAATCCAACCATCGTGTCTGATTACGAAAGGATTTTTGCCTTTTCTGCAGCAAACTCTTCCTCGGTAAGTACTCCACTCTCACGCAGTGCTGCAAGCCTCTCAAGCCTTGCAACTACATCAACCACTATCCGCCAGCGTCTCAATAGTCTGTGAAACCTGCGGATACCGCTCGAGCTCCTTCGATAGGGCATCGACTATCTTGGCAATATTCTTTGCATTTTTGCCCCCGTTTAATACGTTTGCCCTGACCTTAGATGACGACTTGACAGTAACGCCAGATCCGCCTTCAACTGGAACAACCGAAATACTGATATTTTCGCCCCAAGACCAAAGGCTCATACCAATCTCGGCTGCAACTGTTCTTGTTGTGGGCGATGCACTATCAACTTTTACTTTAGGCAGCTTTTCCATAGCTGCCTTCAAGGCATTAAACGTGTCGTCAGGAGAATACGGTACCTGAAGCTGAAGCTGCTGATCCGCAAAACCCATAATCTGGCCTCCGCTTCTTACAAGATTAAGGCTATCGGCAATGGTAGCACGTTCCCAGCAGTCTTAAGTTCGTCTCATGACCTTGCGATGCAGCCCGACGCCCCGGCACCACTCCCCTACTTACCAAAAATCGCAGCGAACAAGCCCTTGCGTTTGGGCTTTTCTTCTCGGTAGGAACCCTCGACGGCGGCTGCAACCTGGCGCGGTTGCTCGCCGCCTCCACGGCGCACGATCTGGTACAGAAACGGCGACTTAACGTATTTGACCTCGATGGGCGTGGCGTGCACGGTGCTCTCGCCGGACAGATGAAGGCTCAGGTTGAGCGGCGCCACGATATGCGTCTCGCGCTTGTCGCTAAACACCACCGCGGCCGCGCGGCCCGTCTGGCCGTTCACGGCGATGCGCACCTGCTCGCCGTCGCGGCTATCCGTCGCCGGACGATCGACAAAGTAGACCGGCACCATCACCAGACCGTCCTTTTGCTTGCGGGCCTTGCGCGCCCACATGCGAATGCTCTTTTTATTGAGCCCCAGTACCGCCTCGGCATCGTTGCCGGCAATGTCGAGCGCCAGCTTATCAATGACCACCTGGTCCTTGGTAGATGCATCGACGGAGACAACGCGAAAGTCGCCCTCCTGCATGGCAGGATCGAACGGCCCCACCTTGCCAAAGTCCCACGGCTCCAAAATGCCCATAAGACGAACGTCCAGGTAGTTTGCCCGCGGATACGCCCAATCGAGTACCTCGTAGTACACCAAGGTCTCCTTGCTCAGGCCCTTGCCCGGGAAGCTCGCCATCATACGCAGGTCCGCCAGCGCCATGGGGAAATAGAAGAGCATCATGTCGTTTTGGATCGCGTCTTCCACGTCGTGCCCGGCAAAGGCATCCGGGTACTGGCGCACCAGCTGCAGCGCGTTGGCACGTGCCTGCTGCGGTGAGATTTCGCAGGGAATACCCTGCTCCGGCACATACTCCGCACCCACGCCCATGGTCAGACGTTTGCTAAACGTACCGGGCTTGAGCAGGTCGGCAATGCCGATCTTGTTGCCGCAGGACGGGCACTCAAACACACGCTGCGTTGACTCGCCCTCAAAGGACGCGCCGCAGAAGGGGCAGGGAATGCTCACGTGCGTGGCTTCTTGGAACTCCTGCGCCGTGCCGCGGTCCTCCCATAGCAGATGCTCCAGAACCGACTGATTGCGCCAGTGCGAATTAAAGAAATACCAGTCCGGGTCCTCCGGGCGCTCGAGCTGCGACACATGGGTGAGCTTAAGTAGCCCATCGACAACCGTCAGCGGCGCATGGCGAATGCCCAAAGCGCTCTTGGGCTCCCCCGCATCGGCCTGCCACGGAACGACCGTGCCGCAATAGGCGCACTCAAAGCTGCGTTTAGCCTGGTGTGAGTACATAGGGCCGCCGCAGTTTTGGCATTTAATGGCAATCATCTCGTCCATGGAATCGTCCTCCTTTGCACAGGGGCTGTCGACATTAAGTATGTCGAGCAAACTGGCACATGCCCATACCCATGTGGCCCAAAATGGACCACCCAGGCAGACGGGAAGGCCTGCTCGTTAGCGCGGGCAGACCATTGCTGCATTTTCTGAGCACCGGCGCACGGTGCGCCCATGCGAGCTACACTATCCCCTTAAACATGATTGTGAGGACGACCGCTATGCTATTTGTAAATCGGCTGGTACATACGCTTGTTCCCGGCAGCGAGGGCGAGCCGGTCGATGCCTCCTGCCGCACCAACGCGGGCTTCGCCGCAAGCCTCATCTGCATTGGCCTCAACATCACCCTGTGCCTGGCCAAGGGCATCGCAGGCCTGCTCGCCGGCTCCGTCTCTCTCATCGCCGACGCTTTCAACAACCTCTCCGATGCCTCGAGCAACATCGTGAGCCTGCTCGGGTTCCGCCTTGCCAGCCGCCCTGCAGACGAAGGCCACCCCTATGGCCACGGCCGTTACGAGTACCTAGCCGGCTTGTTTGTCGCCGTCCTGGTTTGCGCCGTCGGCATCAACCTGATCCTCGAGTCGGTCACTAAGATCATCAAGCCCTCCCCCACCGCCTACACGCTGGTCTCCCTAGCCGCTCTCGTCTTGTCCATGCTCGTCAAATTCTGGATGGCCGCATTCAACCGTGCGCTGGGCAACCGTATCGATTCCGAAACACTCATCGCCACAGCACAGGACTCCAAAAACGACGTCATCACCTCGGGATCGGTCCTGGCCGCAGCGCTTATTTCGCAGACGACCGGCTTTGACCTTGACGGCTGGGCGGGCCTGGGCGTGGGCGTCTTCATCTGCATCAGTGGCATGGGCCTGGTGCGCGACGCCATCAGCCCGTTGCTGGGGCAAGCGCCCGACCCCAAGCTCGTCCAGGCAATCCGCGACAAGATCATGTCCTATCCGCAGGTCTTGGGCACACACGACCTGATGGTGCACGACTACGGCCCCGGTCGTCAGTTTGCCAGCGCCCACGTGGAGATGCCCGGCGAGGGCGACGCGTTTGAACATCACGAGATCCTGGACACCATCGAGCACGACATCAAGCGCCAGATGGGCATTGACATCACGCTGCACTGCGACCCCATCGCGACAACCGGCGATGATTTGCGCGGCTGGGTCAAGCGCGGCATCATGCAGATCGACCCCGCACTCTCCATCCACGACCTGCACGAGCACGACGGGTTCGTTTCGTTTGACCTGGTGCGTCCCGACGGCTTTGATATATCCGACGAGGAGCTGCTGGAGCTCGTCACGCGCATCGTGCACGAGCGCCGGCCCAACGTCTCGTGCGTCGTCACATTTGATTCGGGCTTCAGCTCGCCCGAGCGTCCGGCCGAGCAGCTGTAGCCCACTTACCAGCTAGTTTCCCTGCGCGCCCGAGATGCCGTTTTGTAGGGCGTTCCAGGCATCCGTCGCCATGTCGCCCAAGTTCTGAGCGGTGTCGCCCAGGTTCTGAGCCGTATCACCCAGCTCTTGGGCCTTATCCCCAAGCTCCTGTGCCTTGTTGCTCAAGTCCTCCAGCGTATTGGAGCTCGAGCCGTCGGTACCGCTTTGGCCGTCGGACGAGTTGCCCGAGCTGTTCTTGTGCGTGAGCTGAATTTCGAGGTTGCCGTTGTCGTTATAGTAGGCAGAAGTAACGACCCAGTTGGCATCGACGACGGGCGTTGAGCCATCATCAGTCAGGACCACGGCATTCGAAAGATCGGCGCCGCGCGACTTGAGGATCTTCTTGGCGTTGGACCAGTACTGCCCCGGGATATCGCTCAGATCGACGGTGCCGGACTGGGTAGTCTCAGTTTGCTCGGCAGCGGTATCGGCCGTTGAACTCCCTCGCTTGTTGAGCATGCCCGACACAATGGCAAACACAACCGACAGCGCAAAGAAGATCGCCAGCACGATGAGGGTTTTCTTGATCACGCTCGACGAACGCGACGGCTTCTTCTCCTCGTCCTCGCCATATTGCGGAATCGACTTGGGGTACTCGCGATACGGCTCGCGTGACTCGTAGCGAGACTGCGCCGTGCGAGGCATATACGTCGTCTGCTGAGGCTGCGGAATGGGATTTTGCGGCAGGTCATCATAGGGATTCGGCGTCGAGGCGGCATAAGAATCCTGCGGCGCGTAATCAAACGGGTCCGGAGCTGCGTTGCCATAGGGGCCTTGCGAAGATGCAGCGTAAGAATCCCGCGCCGTGTCGCCATAGCCCATAACCCGGGTGGGCTCGGCAGAAGGCTGCGTCGCGGCGGGGTCGGTATAGCCGGGGTTGGGAACAACGCGGGTCGCATCGGCGCTATCGCCAGCCTGCGCGGAACCGTAGCCGCCCATCACGGTTGTCTTGTCCTGATCCATGCAACGATTCCTTTCCGTCGCGCGTGAGCCTCAAGTTATCCATGCATTCTACCCGCGCAAAAGCCTATGATGGGCAGAGCCCGTCGGTATCTACAAGACATGCGCGGGCCTAAGGATAAAAAAGCCCCGCCGGGCCTTGGGAGCGCGACGGGGCGGGCAAGCAGCTATGGGCAACAGGCTTAGAACAGGCCGGTGATGTTGCCGTCGTTGTCGACGTCGATGTTCTCGGCCGCGGGAACCTTGGGCAGGCCCGGCATGGTCAGAACACTGCCAGTCAGTGCGACCACAAAGTGGGCACCGGCGGAAACCTTGAGCTCGCGCACCGTGATGCGGAAGTTCTCGGGAGCGCCCAGGGCCTTGGCGTTGTCGCTAAAGCTGTACTGCGTCTTGGCCACGCACACCGGCAGGTTGCCAAAGCCGTTCTCGCGCAGCTCGGCGAGCTGGCGCTTGGCGGCCGGCGTAAAGTCAACGCCGTCGGCGCGGTAGACCTTGGTGGCAATGGCCTCAAGAGCGTCGGCCACATCGGCGCCGTCCTCATAGGCAAACTTGAGCTCGCTCGGCTGCTCAATCAGACGCATGACCTCATCGGCAAGCTCGAGCGCGCCCTCGCCGCCCTTGGCCCAGACCTCGGAAAGCTTAACGTTGACGCCGAGCTTCTGGCACTCGGACTCGATGAGCGCAAGCTCGGCCTCGGTGTCCGTCGGGAAGCGGTTGATGGCGACCACGCAGGGCAGACCATAAACGTTCTGGATGTTGTCGACGTGACGCAGCAGGTTGGGCATGCCGGCCTTGAGTGCCTCGAGGTTCTCCTCGTTGAGGTCGGCCTTGGCGACGCCACCGTTGTACTTCAGCGCACGAGCGGTCGCGACGACCACGACGGCGCTGGGGCGAACGCCCGTCATACGGCACTTGATGTCGAGGAACTTCTCGGCACCCAGATCGGCACCGAAGCCGGCCTCGGTAATGGCAACATCGCCAAAGCGCATCGCCATACGCGTGGCCATGATAGAGTTGCAGCCGTGGGCGATGTTGGCGAAGGGGCCGCCGTGGACAAACGCGGGCGTGCCCTCGAGCGTTTGCACCAGGTTGGGCTTGAGCGCGTCCTTAAGCAACGCGGCCATGGCACCCTGGGCCTTAAGGTCGCGGGCACGGACGGGCTCGCCGGCAAAGCTGTAGCCGACGACGATCTCGCCCAGGCGCTCCTTGAGGTCGCTGATACTCGTAGACAGGCACAGGATTGCCATGACCTCGGAGGCGACGGTGATATCGAAGCCGTCCTCGCGCGGCACGCCCTGGGCCTTACCGCCAATACCGTCGATGACGTGGCGCAGCTGACGGTCGTTCATATCGACGACGCGCTTCCAAGTGATGCGTTTAACGTCGATGCCAAGCTGGTTGCCCTGCTGAATATGGTTGTCGAGCATGGCGGCCAGCAGGTTGTTGGCAGCACCGATGGCATGGAAGTCGCCGGTAAAGTGCAGGTTGATATCCTCCATGGGGATCACCTGAGCCCAGCCGCCGCCGGCAGCACCGCCCTTAACACCAAAGACGGGGCCGAGCGAAGGCTCGCGCAGGGCCACGGCACTCTTGACGCCGCGACGACGCAGGCCATCGGCCAGACCGATGGTCGTGGTGGTCTTGCCCTCGCCCGCAGGCGTTGGGTTGATAGCGGTCACGAGGACGAGCTTGGCCTGGTGATCGGTCGGCTCGTTGAGCAGCGAATAGTCGACCTTAGCCTTGTCGAAGCCGTACGGAATAAGGTGCTTAACGTCGACGCCGGCGTTCTTGGCCACCTCGGTAATAGGCAGCGGCGTGACAGAACGTGCGATTTCGATGTCAGTAGGCATGGGCGGTCCTTTCGTTACCGAATGAGAAAAAGACCAATTCAGCATAGCACGGGCGCGCAATAGTAAAACACCCATAACCGATGAACGGCGATATGTTTACCCGATGCCCAGCGATAGCCCAACAGCCCGCCAAAACAAAGCGCCCTAAACGGTAGGTTCAATCCCCAGGTGCTCAAAGGTGCGAAGGGTTGCCTGACGGCCCTGCGGCGTACGAATCATCAACCCGCACTGCAGCAGATACGGCTCATAGACATCCTCGAGCGTGCCCGGGTCCTCGCCCACCGCGCTGGCAAGGGTCGTAAGTCCCACGGCACGACCGGAGAACGTCTTAGCGAGCGTCTCCAAAATGCGAATATCCATCCAGTCCAGACCGAGCTCATCGATCTCGAAGAACTCGAGCGCCTGGCGACAGATATCGAGCTCGATGGGGCCGTTGCCGCGCACCTGTGCGTAATCGCGCACGCGCTTGAGCAGGCGGTTGGCAAGACGTGGCGTGCCGCGCGAACGCGAGCCGATCTCGAGTGCACTGGGATGGTCGATCGTCACGCCCAGGATAGTCGCCGAGCGCGTAACAATCTGCGCGAGTTCCTCGACCGTGTAGTAATCCAGGCGATATGAAATGCCAAAGCGGTCGCGCAACGGGCCGGTCAACATGCCTGAGCGGGTCGTTGCCGCCACCAGCGTAAACTTGGGAATATCCAGGCGAATCGAGCGCGCCGCCGGACCCTTGCCAATCACGATATCGAGGGCAAAGTCCTCCATCGCGGGGTACAGGACCTCCTCGACCGAACGGTTGAGGCGGTGGATCTCGTCGATAAACAGCACATCACCCGGCTGCAAGTTAGTAAGGATGGCTGCCAGGTCGCCGGTGCGCGCGATGGCAGGGCCACTCGTGGTCTTGATCTGAGCGCCCAGCTCGTTGGCGATAACCGTAGCCAGCGTGGTCTTGCCCAGACCCGGAGGGCCCGAGAAGATCACGTGGTCGAGCGTCTCGCCACGGCTCTGCGCCGCTTCGATCAACACGCGCAGGCTCTGCTTGATATGCTCCTGGCCGCAGTAATCGTCCAGGCGCTGGGGGCGCAAAGTGCGATCGACATCGAGGTCCTCGGCCGTCAGCTCCGAGCCCACCATGCGCTCGCCGTGCGCCATGGATGCCGCCGGCGAGTTGCCGGGCGTCGCCCACAGGTCCTGAGAGTCATCGGCTTCCCACATCACGCATCCATTCCGAGTCGCTTAAGCGCCGCGCCGAGCAAATCCTCGACACGCATATCCTGCCCATCATACCCGCTCAGAGCGACATCGGTCTCCTGCGGGCTAAAGCCCATGGAAAGGAGTGCCGCACGGGCGTCATCGATCGCCGAAGGAGCGGCGGCGGGCACGGGCATCGCAACCTGACCGGGGATCGCATCGACCGGCACAAAGCCCTTGTCCTTGGCAAAGGTGCTCTTGAGCTCCAAGATGAGGCGCTGGGCGGTCTTTTTGCCCACGCCGGGCACCTTGGCCATGCCCTTGTCGTCCTCGGCCATCACCAGGGAATACAGCTGTCCCACGGTATAGGTGGAAAGTACGGCGAGCGCCAAGCGCGGGCCAACGCCCGAGACGGACACGAGCCGGTCGAACATCGTGCGCTCATCCTTTGAAGAAAAACCGAAAAGTGTCATGGCGTCCTCGCGCACCTGCATACGCGTGTAGAGGCGGACCTCGCCGCCGGGCGTCGGCAACGTGGCCGCAGTGCTGCCCGAGATGCCGAGTTCAAAGCCAACGCCCGACACGTCGACGAC
>USAX01000061.1 GCA_900552705.1 uncultured Collinsella sp.
GCGCGCTCGGGTTCCAGCGCTCCCGCTTCCGCGTGCTGCTCCTCCCCGGCCCTGCGCGGCGCCGCGCTCGGCCCGGCCCTGTGGTTTGGTGTGTATGCGGACCCCCGGCCCGGGCCCCCGCCTGCGGTGACGCTGTTGCGAGCGCTCTGCGATGGGGACGTTGTTGGTTGGGGCCGCTGGGCTGATGTGGGGGCGCGTGGTTGTTGCGGGCTCTGGTCCCGGCGGCGGCCTCGGCGCTTCGCGCCTGCCGCCTGGGTCTACTGCGGGGCCGTGGCGGCAGCGGCGGCGCTTCGCGCCTGCTGCCTGGGGTGACTTTGGGCTTGGTGCGAATTGAGGTCTAATACTTTTCCCGTGAAGTGAACGACCTTATTTGGACCCCCGAAGCATTGGCATATTTTGACCGCTATTTCATGCGGTTTTGCAGCGCGAATCCTGCGGTTTTTTGGTCTAAAGGTGTGGATGCTCCGGGGCTTCGTTTTTACTCGTTCACTTCTCGGGAAAGTATTAGAGCTCAGCTGGCGGGGGTACCGCCCTGGCGTCGAAGCCCCGCGTCTTCTTCGCTTGATTGGGAAAAACAGCCTCGCTGAAGTAATTGCGAGCCCGCCCGGACGTATCTGCGGGGGTTGTCTGCACAGTTCGCGGTATTATGTTTGCTGAGTTTTGAAAGGAGCCGCTGGTGGTCACGACGACATTTGCCTCGCCTTTGGGCGAAATCCTGCTTGCCGCTGATGGCCGCGGTTTGACGGGGCTTTGGTTTGAGGGGCAGGAGCACTTTGGCTCTACGCTGCTCAAAGAGGATGCGGAGTATGTCGTAGGTACCGATGCGGTTTCTGGTACCGGTGGGATGTCTTCGGTGAGTCCGGCAAATGGTGTGGCCTCTTCGGTGCTTGAGCGTTCATGGGCTTGGCTGAATGCTTATTTTGCGGGGCAGGAGCCTCGGTTTACGCCGCCGTTGCATTTGATTGGCACGGCGTTTCAGCGCGAGGTTTGGTTTGAGCTGCTTTCTATCCCGCGTGGCGAGGTCGCTACGTATGGCGAGATCGCCCAGCGTGTTGCGGCTCGACATCATGTGCCGGGAAACGAGGCACCCGTTGTATCTCCTCGCGCGGTGGGGGCTGCGGTTGCGCGTAACCCCATTTCGATTATCGTGCCATGCCATCGCGTAGTTGCCGCCGATGGTTCGCTCAACGGATATGCCGGCGGGCTCGATCGCAAGGAGTGGCTGCTTCGGCTTGAGGGCGCGTACGAGGAGTAATGCTCGAGCACTTTGCATAACTAGGGCGCCGTGAAAGGACGAGTCACTGTCCCTTCGCGCCCGGCATGCGTCAAAGCGCTCGACACGTGCGCCTTAAGTTTGGCTAAGCCACATCCTGCGTATTTAAAAACGCGCAGGCTGAGCAGCTAAGGCTGCGCTAAGGCGGTTGACGGTACGCTATCATCGGCAGTATCGAAACCTGTGGAGCCATGCGCCAATGGAGCAACTATGAAGCTGATGCTTGCCGAGGACGAACCTGGTCTCTCCCGCGCCCTCACCGCGATTCTTCAACATAGCGACTACGAGGTCGACACCGCCCTCGACGGCTTGACGGCGCTCGAGAATCTACTCACCAACGATTACGACGCCGCAATCCTGGACATCATGATGCCCGGCATGGACGGCATCGAGGTGCTCAAGCGTACACGCGCCGCCGGAAAGCGACTGCCCATCATCATGCTCACGGCAAAAAGCGAGGTGTCCGATAAGGTCGAGGGCCTGGATGCCGGTGCCAACGATTACCTGACCAAGCCGTTTGCCGCCAAGGAACTGCTTGCGCGTATTCGTGCCATGACGCGTGCCGCGACGGCAATTGACGCCACGACGCTCAGCGTGGGTAACGTGCGCCTCGACACGGCGGCTTGCACGCTTGTGGGACCCTTGGGCGAGGAGCACCTGGCCAATCGCGAGTTTCAGCTTATGGAACTCTTTATGCGCAACGCCGGCACGCGCATGCCCACTGAACGTCTGATGCTCGAGGTTTGGGGTGAGGACGCGCCCGAAGGCGCCAACGTGGTGTGGGTCTATATCTCGTACCTGCGCAAAAAGCTGACGGCGCTTGGTGCCAACGTTGCCATTCGCGCGTCGCGTAACCAGGGCTATTCGCTCGAGGTTGTCGAGGAAGGCGAATAAGCGTGAGCGCGAGCGCGTGGTGCAAGCGCATGACGGAGTGGTTTCACGCCGCCTCGAGTAGTAAGGGGCGGGCTAATTCTGTTGACGCATTGGGCCGCCGTCTGCGTCGCAAGTTTATCCTCGTTGCCATGGGCGCCGTGACCGTGGTGCTCACGCTCATCATCGCCGGCATCAACATCGTCAATTATTCGCATGTCTGCAAGATGGCCGACGCTCGCCTGGACTATATTCTGGCGGGCAAGGACGGTATCGATTGGGGGGACGAGTCTAAAGCCGAGCCCGCTAATGGCAAGGATGCCGGCGATAGCCAAGCGGGCGTTCGCATCAGACACTTCGAAGGCATGACGGCGGAGTCTCCCTTCGACACGCGCTACTTTACGGTGACGATTGACGCCGGACAGGTTGCCGATGTCAATACGGCCCGCATTGCCGCGGTTGGTGCCAAGCGCGCCGCCAGTATTGCCGCAAGGCTGCATGCCAAGGGCTGGACCTCGGGCTTCTCTGGCAATTATCGTTATACGACCGACGTCCAGGACGACGAGATCACCTATGTGTTCGTGGACTGCTCGCGCGAGCTTGCAAGCTTTCATTCGTTTTTGAGCGCGAGCGTGGCGATCAGTTGCATTGGCTGGCTGGCGGTGCTGGCAATTGTAACGGTCGCGTCGGGTGCCGTGATTCGACCGATGGTCGAGAGCTACAGCAAGCAAAAGCGATTTATTACCGATGCAAGCCACGAGATCAAGACGCCGCTCGCTGTGATCGATGCCGCCAACGAGGTACAGGAGATTGAGAGCGGCGAGAGTGAGTGGACGCAGAGCATTCACGAGCAGGTGGCGCGACTGACGGCACTCACGGAACGTCTAGTGTTTTTGGCACGTATGGACGAGGGCTCGGCGGGCTTTACCATGACATCGATCGATCTTTCGGAGGCCGTGGACAAGGCTGCGGCGCCGTTTGAATCGGTGGCGGTTTCGCGCGGCAAGCGTCTGTCGACGTCGATTGCGTGCGGCGTGCGGGCCCATGCCGATGCTGCGGCGGTGGCGCAGGTGGTTGAGCTGCTTCTGGACAACGCCACGCGCTATGCGAGCGAGGGCAGCGTGATTGAGCTGAGCCTGCGTGCCGTTTCGCGCGTTCAGGGTAAGGGCGCCACCGAGCTCGTCGTATCGAACGCCGTGGACGAGCTGCCCGAAGGCGACCTAGATCGATTGTTCGACCGCTTCTATCGTGCGGACGTGTCGCGCAGCTCCAAGACGGGCGGCGCGGGCGTGGGCCTATCCGTGGTGCGTGCCATCGCCGAAGCCCATGGCGGGAGCGCTTCTGTCTGCGGCCACGGTAACCAGATCACCTTCACCGTCCGCCTCTAAGACCTGCCAAAAAGGGACAGGTTTATTTTGGCAGGTTTTATCTGTGCAGACGGCAGCGGAGGCTGGCGGTGATCGGCGCCATGAACGCCACCGACCCAAATAAACGCACCTCTAACTGCTAAAATATGGACATCGTTGTTCGGCTCCCGAAGGAAAGGAGACGGTCATGCAGTACGAGATCGGCGGAGGGGCTTTCCCGGTTGTTACGTGCAACCTTAGCGACGGCGAATCCATGATCACCGAAAGCGGTGCCATGGTCTGGATGACCCCCAACATGGAGATGTCCACCTCGGGCGGTGGTATAGGCAAGATGTTCTCTAAGGCTTTTTCGGGTGAGGCGTTGTTCCAAAACATTTGGACCGCGCACGGCGATGGCATGATTGCGTTTGGCTCTTGCTTCCCCGGCCGCATTATACCGATCGAGATTGGCCCTGGTAAGAGCTGGATTTTGCAGAAGCGTTCGTTCCTTGCCGCGGAAAGTGGTGTTGAGCTGAGCATCCACTTTAACAAGAAGGCAAAGACCGGCGTCTTTGGCGGCGAGGGTTTTATCATGCAAAAGCTCACGGGCTCGGGTATTGCCTTTGCCGAGATCGACGGCGACCTAGTTGAGTACGAGCTTGCTGCTGGCCAGCAAATGATTGTAGATACCGGCAACGTGGCCGGCTTTGAGGAGACGGTGAGCATCGACGCGCAGATGGTCAAGGGCGTCAAAAACATCATGTTTGGCGGTGAAGGCGTGTTCAACACTGTGCTCACCGGTCCGGGGCGCATCTGGCTGCAGACAATGCCCATTTCCAATCTTGCGGCAGCAGTGGCTTCGATGACCAACAACAATAACTAATCGTGTATAGGATGACGCGCGCGGCGGGCCCGGCCTGTCGTGCGCGTTTTTTGGTGGCAAACGCCCTGTTTATCGGGTGCGGCTGTGCTCCTGCAGCGCATAGATCGACTTATCCATGTTGAACAGGTAGGCCACGACGCAGACAATAAAGAACGTCGGCAGACTGCTAAAGCCAAAGACCTCGCAGCCAATAAAGATGGGCGCGAGCAGCGTATTGGTGGCGCTGCCAAAGACGGCGGCGTATCCCAGCGCGGCGCAGAGCTCGACGGGCATGCCGAGAATCCCGGCGAGTACGACACCCAGGCTGGCTCCGATGGAGAACAGCGGCGTCACCTCGCCACCCTGATATCCTGCGGCAAGCGTGGCGATGGTGAGTACGAATTTGAGCGCCCAGTCCCAAGGCATGATCGACGCCTCACCGTTGTCACCCAGTGCCGCGGATATCAGGTTGGTGCCAAGGCCGCAGTATCGCCCCTGCCACAGCGCGAACAGAATCGCCGACAGCGCAAGGCCCATAACGGCAACGCGTATGTAAGGGCTGGGGAGCAGCCGCGCTGCAAGGGTCTTGGCATGGGCAAGGCACCAGGCAAAAGCTCCACCTACCATACCAAACGCGATACCCAACAACGCCAGTCGTCCAAGACCGGGGAGGTCGAGCGCATACGAGGCGGTAACGGCGACCTCAAACTTCTCGAGCCCCAGAGCGCCGGAGGTCATGCTTGCGGCGAGCGAGGCTGTAAGCGCGGGAAACAGCGCGCGGTATTCCATGCGTCCTGCGACCAGTACTTCGATCGCAAAGACCGTGGCGGCGAGGGGCGTTCGGAAGAGTCCGGCAAAGCCGGCGGCCATGCCGATAAGCAAAAACGTGTTGCCGGGTTCTCGGAAAGGTAGACGTCGGCCGATCCAATGCGAGACGGTTGCGCCGATCTGCACGGCTACGCCTTCGCGTCCCGCGCTGCCGCCAAAGAGATGCGTGGCCCACGTGCTCAGCATAATGAGCGGCACCAGACGCGGGGAGATGGCGTCCTCGCGTCCGTGACCTACGTCGAATACTAAGCTCATGCCCCGATCGGTGCCTTTGCCCCAGGTGAGGTAGGCAAATACGATGGCCAAGCCCATGAGGGCGAGGAAGGGAAGGAGCAGTACGATGTGCTCGTCACGGAAGGCGCCGATTGCCAGGAGCACACGACCAAAAAGGGCACAGATGGCGCCAACGATAACGCCGATAGGGATTCCGACGGCGCCCATGAGCACGAGACCGCTATAGGTGTTGACCAGGCGTTTGATTCTGCTCGAAGCGCTGCTTTCTGACATTTTGCTTTCCGACACTTGCTCTCTTGATAGAAAAAGAGCTGGAGTTGCGCATCGTTGAGAGGCTTTCCAGCTTTAGCAAAACAAACTTATAAGATGCGACGGGCCGCGTCAAGATAATTACCGGACGGCCTAGGAGGCGGCTGGTTGGCCGGCTTAAAACCTAGCGCGTGAAATGACGCCCCACGCTATTCAGCGCGCTTGATAGGATGACGAACCACGGTCTTAAGTTTCTCCGGTGCGCATTTGCGTGGATCGGAGAGATAGATTTCGTGATGTAAACGGGTGTCTGAGAAGTCGGGAACATAGCCCAGCTCGGTCGTGTATTCATGCATAGCGTCTACGGTCGCCGGTTCGTTGTCGTAGGGCCCGGTGTGCATGCATTGAACGCAGAGACCCTCGTCAACTTTAAGCAGTTCGACGGCGGAAAAGTCCAGTTTCTTTTTGGTCGTGGCTTCCGCGACTGCCCAGTCAAAGTCATCTCGGGTGACGAAATCGGGCAGGCGGATGCACGAGATAAAGTTGAAATTGTCCTTGCGTACATAATCGATGCCGCCGCTCGGGGACTCTTGCCACCAGAAACCCTCGAGCGGCGGTACCACAAAGTCGAAATAGCCCTCGATACTCCTTGAGCCTTTCTTCGACATCTTGACGGTATAGGCGATGCCGTAAAGTAGCGGCAGGGCGTTTTGATACTCGCCACCTTCGGTATTTGGGTCGCCCTTTCCGCGAACGGCAACGTAGCTCATAGGCGGGACTGTTACGATGCTCGGCTTGCTTGCAGGTTTGTAGAGCTCCTTGCATTCCTTCTTAAAGTCGAACGCCATGTTGGCCGCCTTTCTGCGTATTGGCCTGCTTAGATAGTTGAATCATATCATAGAAACGAACAGCTGTTCGAATGATTTGGCTGACAGATTGAGATGCGTGCGTTGTGTTTGGCGGTCGGCCTGACCCCGTTGATGATTTCTCGGCCTCCCCGGCGCCCTATCTATAGCTGCCGTTTCCCCATATAAAACCTGCCAAAATAAACCTGTCCCTTTTTGGTGGGTGCGAAATGGGTAATACTAAAGAGTTATCCGACCAGATGGGAATTAATCGATGGCCTATATCGAATTCAAAGACGTCATCAAGGCATACGGCGAGGGCGATGCCCGCATCCACGCGCTCGACGGCGCGAGCTTTACGGTCGAGCGCGGCGAGCTCGCCATCATTTTGGGTGCTTCGGGTGCCGGCAAGACCACGGCCCTCAACATTCTGGGCGGCATGGACACGGCAACTTCTGGCACCGTGACGGTGGACGGGCGTGACGTGAGCTCTGCCAACGAGGCTCAGCTTGTGGAATACCGTCGCGCTGACGTCGGCTTTGTCTTTCAGTTCTACAATCTGGTCCCTAACCTGACGGCGCTTGAGAACGTCGAACTCGCGGCGCAGATCTGCCCCGATTCGCTCGATGCCGAGCAAACGCTTTGCCAGGTTGGCCTGGGTGAGCGCCTCGCCAACTTCCCCGCGCAGCTTTCGGGCGGCGAGCAGCAGCGCGTGTCCATCGCTCGCGCACTGGCCAAGAATCCCAAGCTGCTTTTGTGCGACGAGCCCACGGGCGCGCTCGACTACAAAACCGGCAAGCAGATCTTGCAGTTGCTACAGGACACCTGTCGCAAGCAAGGCATTACGGTCATTATCATCACCCACAACTCCGCGCTGGCACCCATGGCCGATCGCCTGATCCGCTTTAAGAGCGGCCGCGTGGAGAGCGAGACGGTCCAACAAAATCCCGTGCCTATCGAGACGATCGAGTGGTAGCGCCCATGGACCAGGACCGCCAAAACAGCCAGCGCCGCGACGCGCAGAACACGGAGCGCGAGCAGGATTTTACGACCTACCGTACCGCCCAAAGCTCAAACGATATGGTGCCGACGGTGTTTCGCCGTGGCATCTACCGCACAATCCGAGGCAGTCTTAAGCGCTTCTTATCCATCGTGGTCATCACCGCGCTCGGTGTGAGCGTGATGTGCGGCCTTAAGGCGGGCTGCGAGGACCTGTGCGATTCGGTTGACGCCTACTTTGACCGGCAGAATGTCTATGACATCAACGTGCAGTCGACCTATGGTCTGACCGATGACGATCTTGCTGCGATCCAAGAGGTCGATGGCGTCGAGACGGCCGAGGGCATCTATACCGAGACCGCCTATACCGCCGTGGGTACGACGCGCGAGCGTGTCGTCGTACAGAGCCTCTCCAAAGAGAATATTGACCAACCGGTGCTAGTACGCGGCGAGCTGCCCGAGAGCGCCGGTGAGGTCGCGGTGACTTCGAAGTTCTTGAAGGCTTCGGGCAAGAAAATCGGCGATACGGTGAGCTTTGCCGCCAACGATGCGAGCTCGTCGAACCAAAGCGCCAAGGACCAGTTTGCCGATGGGGACTACACCATCACGGCCGAGGTTCTCGATCCTACCGACGTGAGCTCCGACTCGACAGTCAACGCCTTTCGCGCTGCTTCGACTGCGGACTACAAGTTCTACGTGAGCGAGGATGCCGCGACATCTTCTTCCTACTCCGCTGTCCACGTGGTCGTCGAGGGAGCCAAGAGCCTCAACTCCTATTCGGATGCCTACTCGGCAAAGATCAATGAGGTCAAGGGCAATATCGAGAAGATCCGCGAGGAGCGTGAGAAGGCGCGCGCCCAGGAGCTGACGGTCGACACACCGGCGAGCTTGGACGCGGCTGAGCGTCAGGCGAATATGGTCTTTGGGATCGAGCAGGACAACATCAATCGCATGGCCGAGGGCAGCGAGGAGCGTGCGCAGGCTCAGGTCGACCTGGACCAGCGCCGTGCCGCCGCCAACCAGCAATTCGCCGATGCCCGCGCCGAGCTCTCCGACCTGGGCGAATGCACCTGGTACATCCAGGACCGCGGCAATATCGCAAGCTACTCGAGCGTCGAGAGCGATAGTTCTTCGATCGAGGCCATCGCCACGGTGTTCCCGTTCATCTTCTTTATCGTCGCCGTGCTTATCAGTCTCACCACCGCCACCCGCATGGTCGAGGAGGAGCGCACGCTTATTGGCCTGTACAAGGCGCTCGGCTATTCACGCGGGCGTATCCTGTCCAAATATGTGGACTACTCGCTGTGGGCGTGTCTGATCGGTGGCGTGCTCGGCAATATCATCGGATTTGTGGGTCTGCCGCTGTTCTTGTTTACGGTGTTCGACGACATGTACTCGCTGCCCCAGATGCTGCTTTCGTACGACATCGTGTCCTCAATCGTTTCGGTGGCGCTGTTTGCCGTGGGCGTGGTGGGCGCCACGATTATCGCCTGCCGCCACGAGATGGCCGAGACCCCAGCCTCGCTCATGCGCCCCAAGGCTCCGCGCGCCGGCTCGCGCATCTTGCTCGAGCGCATCGGCTTTATCTGGCGCCGCATGGGCTTTTTGAACAAGGTCGCTGCACGCAACTTATTCCGCTACAAAAAGCGCGCCTTCATGACCATCTTTGGCATTGCGGGCTGCACGGCGCTTGTGATTTGCGGTATGGGCATCCGTGATACGTCGGTCGCGTTGTCGCCCAAGCAGTACGGGCATATCACGCGCTATGACCTGCTGGCGGTTGCCAATCCCGATGATTTTTCGCAGACGTGCGCGGCACTGGATGAGCGCAGTGCAGCCAATGATTCCAACGTGACTGTGACTTCGACGCTGCCGATTATGACCGACAACGTCACCTTTACGTTTGGCGGAAAGAGCGAGACCGTGCAGCTGATCGTGGTGCCCGATGACCGCACGAACGACCTGGATGACTACGTGCGCCTAGAGGACGAGTCCAAAGAACCGCTCGCCCTGCGTGACGGGGATGTGTATTTGAGCAAGAGCTCTCAGCTGGTGCTGGGGATCAAGCCGGGCGATACGGCACACGTCCAGGATTCGTCGCTCAATGTTGCCAAGGTCAAAGTCAGCGACATCTCGCTCAACTATCTGGGCAACACGCTTTACATGACGCAGGGCACCTATGAGCGCGCGTTCGGTCGAAGTGCACGCCTTAACGGCGTCTTTGTGCTGCTTGAGGGTTCGTCGGCCGACCAGATTGCGTTTAGCAAGAATCTTAAGGGTGACGGTTGGCTTACGATTTCGAGTACGGCCGAGCATTGGGAAAACTATGAGGCGAACTTTACGATTATCAATTCGGTCGTGGTGCTCGTGACCTTTATGGCGGCGTGCCTGTCGTTTGTGGTGGTGTTTACGCTGTCCAACACGAATATCTCCGAGCGCGAACGCGAGCTGGCGACCATCAAGGTGCTGGGCTTCCGCCGTGGCGAGGTTCACCATTACGTTAACAAGGAGACGTTGATCCTCACGGCGATCGGAGCCGCGCTGGGCGTACCGCTGGGCGGCTTGCTGGCCGAGAGTTTTACGTACATTTTGCAGATGCCGTCGCTGTACTTTGACGTCGAGGTCGAGCCGCTAAGCTACGTGCTCGCCGTGGTGCTTTCCTTTGGCTTTACGTTTATCGTCAACCTCGCCACCAACCGTACCCTCAACAAGATTGACATGGTCGGCGCCCTCAAGAGCGCCGAGTAACCTGCCAAAAAGGGACAGGTTTATTTTTGGCAGGTTTTATCTGGGCAAACGCCGGACAACCATTAGATGGCCCGGCGTTTGCCCCGTTTTGCTGGGGATGTCTGTCGTTCAGCATCTCAACGTACTGGCCGATGAGCTTTTCCATTTGCCTTTCATTCTATTTGGTTTTCGCTCGCAGGCGTGGATGAGAGGCTCTCTTTAGCCTTCGAGATTGGGCTTGTATGGGTCGTATGCCACAAAATGGGCCTATCTACTACGTTTGCTACCACACCCTCGACCATGACAAAGATTATGAAATTAAAACCGCAGGTAGAGGGCTTGCCAATTTTCGGAAAAGGCGGATATGGTCGGTCCTCTCGAGTTAAACGTAGTAAATAGGCCCTTTTCTTGGCGCGCGGTCAGCTCAATGCTAATCTCCGTGCCGGAACTGACCCAGTTGTTTGTAAGTTGCGGTGATATACGGACTGTTTGGCGCTTTGGAGCTTCAAAACAGTCCCTAGCTCACCGCAACTTAGGAGAAGGGCGGGGGTGGTTGGGTGCTAGTGGGTCGGAGCGTGTTGGGCCTGTTTGCGGTGCTTCCATTGTTTGCGGCACCAGCGCATGAGCGCCTTTATGACGGGAATCGTGATGAGGATGATCCATGCAGGATGGGGCTGTCCCAAACAGAGCCACATGTAGAGGAACCAAGCGATGGCGGCTGCC
>USAX01000062.1 GCA_900552705.1 uncultured Collinsella sp.
GGCGCCTTAAAGATGCCGGGGCGCACCGTTGCCATCTGAGGACGGTGGTTGGGACAGATAATGGTGGCCATCAGGTTGCCGCCAAACGCCGGGCGCGTCTGCTGCAGCAGACCCGTCTCCGTATCCATCGAAAGCACCGTGCAATCGGCCGTAAGACCCGTCTGCAAGCGCACGGCCACACCGGGCGCCAGCTCGCGACCAAAGGCGGTCGCGCCGTACAGAATGGCCTCGGGCTTGCGCTCGGCTACCAAATCGCAGATCAAGCGAGCGTAGACCTCCGCGTCGTTCTGACGCAGGCGCTCGTCACGACAGACCAGAACTTCGTCCGCACCGGCGCAAATCAGATGCTCCAGGTCCCCGAGTGAGCCCTCGGGGCTCATGCCGACCAGTGCCACCAGACGGCAGCCGCGGGCATCGGCAAGCTCGCGCCCCTTGCCCATGAGCTCGAAGGCCACGGATGCAACGGCATCGTGCTCGTCAGTCTGCACGAAGATCCAGATGTCTCGATATGCGTCAAGGTCTGCCGCGCCGGCGGCCTCGTCGCGCTCAATCGAGATGGCGTTGACGGGGCAGGCGTCGACGCACCCACCGCACAGGATACAGCCGTCGGTTACGCGGGCACAGCGATTGGGGCGCTCACCCTCCACCACAATGCCGTCCGAGGCGCAGGCGCGAACGCAGCGACCGCAGCCGATACAGGCTTCGCTATCGATAATCAGCCCGCTCATCTATGCCATCCCCTCAATAATCTTGGCAAGTTTTACCGCCTGCTCGGACGCCGTTCCCTCAACGGCCTCGCACGTTTGGTCACGGTCGGGCACAAACGAGCGCACGACCTGCGTCGGTGATCCGGCAAGGCCGCAACGCGAGGGATCGGCGTTTACGTCGGCAGCGCTGGCCACACGCACGTCTGCATCCTCGGCCGCGCGAATACCGGCAATACTCGGCATGCGCAGCTGGCCAATCTCCTTGGCAGTCGTCATCGCACACGGCATCTCCAGGTACACCGTCTCCTCGCCGGCATCGCAGCCGTGGACGAGCGCCAGCGAGCCACACGTCGTAAATCCCGCGCTCTGCACACAGCTCACGTCGGTCACGCAGGGGACCCCAAAGGCGCCGGCCAGCTCGGGGCCGATCTGGGCCGTATCGCCGTCCACTGCCATCTTGCCGCAGATGAGCAGGTCAAAGTCCCCATCGAGTGCCTCGATGCCGCATTTGAGGGCATAGGTGGTTGCCAGTGTATCGGCACCTGCAAAGGCGCGATCGGTCAGCAGCAGCGCGTCGTCGGCACCTCGAGCGATGCAGTCGCGCAGCAGCGACTCGGTCGCGGGGATGCCCATCGACACCACCGTTACGCGCACGTCCATGCCAAAGCCGATAAAGTCGTCCTTCAGCGCTAGCGCACATTCGAGGGCACTTGCATCGAAGGGATTAATGACCGCCTGTTTGCCATCACGCACGATAGTATTGGTCTTGGGGTCCATCTTGACCTCGGTGCTTCCGGGCACCGCCTTGACGCACACCACCATATGGAAATCACTCATCTTCACGCGCCCCCTTTCTGGACGAGTTCATCCAAGAGCTTCTCCGTAAACAGGTTGCCGCGACCCAGCTGGCCGGCAGGATCGAGCTGGAGTTTGAGGCGCGCCGACTCGACCATGGCCTCGTGGCCGTACATCGTCTCCAAGAAGCCCGCCTTGATCTTGCCGACGCCGTGCTCGGCAGAAACGGCACCGCCCATGGCCGTGACCTCGGAAGCCCACTGGGCAAAGAGTTCTCCACCACGACGGTAGTCTTGCGCATCGCGCGGCAGGATGTTCACATGCAGATGGTTATTCCCGATGTGTCCCCAGGCAGCAGACTCAAGCCCGCTTTCGGCCAGCGTGCGGCGATAGAGGGCCATGACATCGGCAAGGCGTGCATTGGGCACCGACATATCCGATCCCAGCTTGGTAATGGTGGGGTCGATGCGGCGACGCTCGTCAATGAGCATATTGACGCTCTCGGGGACCGCGTGGCGGAAGAACCGCTGGCACTCGCGATCGACTTCGGTGCGGGCGACCCATGTCGCATCGTCGCGGCCGCCCGCAAGCTCCAGCACCCATCCCAGGTGGCACAGCTCCTCGGTCGCCTGCGCCTCGTCATCGCAGTCGAGCTCCACGTAGACACAGACCTTTGCCTCGTCGTCGAGCGCCGGCAGCGAGGCAAACGCTGTCGACTGCTCGCGCTGGCGACGCAGGATATCCAGGGCGCCAGCATCGAAATACTCAATAGCGGCGGCATGGGACAGCACGGGACGCACGGAATCGGTAAAGGACACGGCCTTGTCTTCGCTATCGAAAAAGCAACTCACACCCCATACGACCGAAGGTGCCGCCTGCAGGGCGATCTCGAGCTCGGTAATGACGCCGAGCGTGCCGCACGCACCGATAAAAAGATCGATGGCGTCCATATCGTCCGCAACAAAATACCCCGAGGCATTTTTGGTCTTGGGCATGGTGTAGTCAGGAAGATCAAGCTCGAATGTATGACCCTCTGCCGTCACAAGCGACAGGTGGCGGCCCTGGGCAAAAGCCTCGCCGCGCTGAAGCTCAAGCAAATCGCCATCAGCCAGCGCGACGTGGAGTCCCGTGATATGCGGGCGCATGGGACCGTAAGCGTAGCTGCGGGCGCCGGAGGCGTTGCATGCCGCCATGCCGCCCAGACAGGCAGATGCCTCGGTGGGATCGGTGGGAAAGAACTGCTCGGGGGACTCTTGGAACTCCTCGTAGGCCTCAAGCGATGCCTGGTCCCAACCAGCGGTCGGCAGTACCTTCTTGCTCAGCTGCTTACGCAGCTCCGAGAGCACAACGCCCGGCTCCACGCGCAGCAGAAATTGGCCTTGTTCATCGCGGCGAAGGCCCAAGTAGCGATTCATACGGGAAGTATTGAGGATATGTCCACCGTGGGGCACGGCACCGGCGGCAAGGCCGGTTCGGGCGCCCTGAACCGTTACCGGGACACGCTCGGCATGGAGCGTTTCCAAAATGGCACGGACCTCGTCTTCCGTTGTCGGAAACGAGATGCTCGATGCTTCGCCCGATGCGCGAGATTCATCGCGGCCATACTCCTCGAACTCGTCGGTGAAGGGTTTAATGGTTGCAGACACGCGAACTCCCCCTTTAGCTAACTACAGTGTTTGCAGGGAGATGTTACCGCATCGTTTCGTCGACGTGTTCGAGACTGTCTCCATAATTGGCGTTTTTTACGTTCGTGCAATTCGGCGAACGGCAAGGCTTCCTCGGCAGACGATGCTTTTGACACATATCGCCCCGCCGTCGCCGACCGCTCGATTGTCGCTCGAAAAAAGTTGAAGTAATTTTTCCCACCTTTTACCTGCGGAGATGTCAATCCGTCAAGCATTTGGTCAGAAATTGGTCAAGTAGCGGCTGATACGGTCGGCATCGACAGCCAAAACCGATAGAAGTTTGGCCCCAGAAGCAGGGAGGTTCCCATGGCATATTACTGGCCCCAGTACGGCGTCGCCATCGAGGTCGACGACGATCCCTATCTCCTGCCTTTCGACGAAGAGGCGTTCCCCGATACGGCGGTCTACCACGTCACCACCGATGTTATCTGCGACCCCGAGTCGTTCTCGGCGCTCGCCCACCACATCGCGCGTATCCACGACATCGAGCTCCCTCACGACTTTGACGAGCTCATCTACTCGCGCCGCCTGATGCTTCACATGCTCTTTGGAGCGGACCCGTCCACGTTCGCACGTGTCTACACCACCAAGGACGCCGCATGAGTGCGAAGAAGCCGCCCCGCCTCGCAGGACTGGGGCGTCGCAAGAAACTCGTCGTTGTCTGCCTGGCTATCGTCTGCGCCCTCATCGCCGTAGGGCTATACGCCTGGCAGTCGCAGCCCGTGCCCGAAGCGGGCGCCTCAGTCACGACGGCAGAGGGCAAATCGCGACAAGAAATCCAAGATGAGCTCGATGCCATCGTCCGCGACAACATGATGACGATTTCGGTCGCGCCGGTCGCTCAGCTACAGGAGGACGGCAAGCTGCGCGTCAACGTGCAAAACGTCCAAGACAATAAATTTCCCCAGCGATTCCGCGTCATCCAAAACGACGAGACCATGTACGAATCCGGTGTGGTCGAGACCGGCAAGACAATCGAGACGTGCCCCGCCGGCGACATCAAAGAAGGCGAGGCATACATCGAGATCCAGGCACTCGATGCCAAGACCCTCGACAGCCACGGCAATCCGACACGTGTCAAGGTACGGGTTGAGCAAGCCGAGAACTAGCTTTTTCGGCCGACGCGGCACCGCACGCAATTCACCAGCATTCGTCCAATCATCGCGGGGACGGCCCGCGGCGAATAGAAAGGAACGACCATGGACATCACCAGGAACATGAACGGAGCCAGAGCGCTCGTCGTTGGCGCAGGGCTCGCGCTCGCGCTCGCAATGGGCGCCGCCCCGACGCCAGCTCTGGCAGCCGGGCGCGTTGGAACCACGAAAGTAATGGTCAGGACCGAGATCGACAACGTAGAGTTCAAAGTTCCGACGGTTATTCCCTTCGTCGCCAAGGCCGACGGCACGCTTCAGGGCCCCTCAGAAGACGCGACCACCATCGACAATCATTCGGCCTACGGCATCCATGTCACCAACATGAAGATCGACGCCATGAACACCTGGACCATTGCCGCCGACGCCAAGGCCGGAACCGCGCAGAATTCCATCGACTTTAAGGTCGGCCCCGACGGTGCACTCCAGAACGCCAGCGCCGCAATGCAGGAGACGGGCCTCGATCTTTCCAAGAATGCAGCCTTCGACATGGGCTACCAGGGCATTGCCGGCGGCACGGACAAAATTAAGCTCAAGACAAGCGGAAACGTCGCCCGCGTCACGCGCGACATCTTCCGCGTAACCGGCGAAGGCGATCAGGTTGCAACGATCACCTGGACGGTCGAGCCCGGTGCGCACACGGCATAAGGCCGTCGCCCTGGCCGCCGCCGTCAGTATCCTAGCGTTTGGGCCAGCCATGGCCTTTGCCCAGCAAGAACAGGCGCAGGCCGCCACGCAAGTGACGGTCGACCTCTCGGAGCTCGACCGCGGCAACTGCAAGGAACCGTTGGCACAGACAGACGACAGACGATGGCTCTTGGCAGCAGGCGCCACGGCAGCAGGCGCGGGAACCGCCGGCCTCGGTCTGCACATCAAACGCAGCCAGAAACGAAACACGGACAGGCCGCACTAAATTAGCTAAGGAGACCCCATGGCATCGAAGAACCTTTTGCCCGTCGTCGCACTCTGCGGCGCGCTCGCAACCGGAACGCCTGTCGCCGCTTGGGCGACTCCCGTCATGGCAGACTCCTTACCAGCAGCCCTAAGCTCCGCACCAAATCCGTCGAGCGCCATTGCGTGCAAGCGTTTTTCGATCGCACAGGCCGCAATCTCAACCTCGGGATGCCTTCGTCGTAATACGGACGGCTCGATAGTCGTGGATATCAATCGTTCGAACAAGGCAAACGGCTCCCAGGCGGGGTGCGCCGTCTGCACGTGGCGCTCGATTGCGCTCGATGCAGATGGCGATCCGTGCGATTTGGGGTTGCGCATCGATATCGCTTCGGTCGATGACTCGGCGAACGGAGCGAAGGTCGCCTTCGACGGTGCGTTTTTCGAGAAAGGAGGCGGTATATGTCTGGGCTGCGCCGCCGCGAATGCAGACGATGTGCAGCCCACCCTCTCATTCACGGCATCGCTGCGGCTGACCAAGGCGGGCACCGATGCCATCGCGGCGGGAGAAGCATCCCTGCTGTTCTACGCCGCCAGTACCGAAGACACAGACATTCATTTCGAGAAGCCGGCCGGATCGCTCGGCCTTACGCGCGGGACGGAGGCAGGCCCTATTGCGATCGATACCCACACGCTAGGCAGGCAACGCATTCTTGCCGACCCGGCGCTTCTCGAGATGGAGTGGAACGGATCCGGAGCCGTCGGGATTGTCCCCTCCGCGCTTGACGCCAAGACGCTCCCCTCAAACGACGAACCCATCAACGCAACCATACAAGAAGAGAGCACGGACAAAGAAGCAGGTGCGGGCGACACGCCGTCGCCGACAAACAGCGTCCCAGCTTCTTTCGAAGCACCGAATGAGCCCGCTACCGGTCCAAACGATCCCGAGCTCGCGGGCAGTCTGGGGCTTGCTGATCCTCAGGAGATCGATGAAGGTAACTGCTGCGTGCTTGCCGCCCTCGACCACACAGAGGTCATCGATGCTGCAAACATCGAAGTTGCCGCCGTCAATCAGCCCGTCCGCAAGTCGGCCATCATCGCATTTCCCGAATCCATCGAAGTCGTCTTTTTGCCATCGGGCGAGGTCGTGGCCCCAACACTGCTCACCTTGTTGGGCGCCAAGAATACTCGAAACGAAATTAAAAAGGTCACGGTTGTCGACCCTGCAACCACCGCTAAACTGCGTCTATACGCCGTTGCCCCAGACGGAGGCAAGACCTTGGAATTCGATGGCGACACACTTCTAGCCTGGCGACGTCTGGACATTATGCAAGACGTCTCGTATCAGATCGAACTCGAAGGGTTTGATCGTGCCCGCGATGCCAATATCATCGCCGCGGCTATTGAATCCCCGCAGCGGCTTATGACACTGCGCTTTGACTACTACCCCTATGTCCCGACAACCACCTGAGGCTTAAATGCTGCGCATCATTCCTAATACCACTTATATAACGTATTAGATGAGTCGCGATGTGCCTCGCATTTCGTTCTGCTACGATTGCCACGTTGGCATCAATACAGGAGGGCTCATGCCGGGCTTGGGAACAATCATCAACGTTGCGCTTTTAGTTGCGGGCGGTCTTTTGGGATTAGCGGGCGGCCGCTTCATTACACCGCGCATCCAAGACACGCTCATGAAAGCATCGGGGCTGTGCGTCCTGTTTATCGGCCTGGGCGGCACCATGCAAAAGATGCTCATCATCGATGGAAAGGCGCTAGCGACCACCGGTACCACCATGCTCATCGTCTCATTTGCGCTCGGTTCGCTCATCGGCGAGGCCATCAACTTGGAGGCCGCCATCGAGAACCTTGGCGAATGGCTCAAGCGCAAGACTGGCAGTGAGGGCGATAACGAGTTCACCAACGCTTTTGTCTCGACTTCACTCACCGTGTGCATCGGCGCCATGGCCATTGTGGGATCGATCCAGGACGGCCTGCTCGGCGACTGGTCAACGCTTGCCCTCAAGGGCGCACTGGACTGCATCATCGTCTGCACCATGACGGCCTCGCTTGGCCGCGGCTGCATCTTCTCCGCCCTGCCCGTCGCCGTGTTCCAGGGGACGATCACGTTGTTTGCCGGCGCGCTCTCCCCCATCATGACCACAGCAGCCCTCAACAGCCTTTCGCTCGTAGGCTCCATGCTCATCTTCTGCGTCGGCGTCAACCTCATCCGTCCTCAGACCTTCCGCACGGCCAATATGCTTCCCTCCGTCGTCATCGCCGTCATATACGCCCTCCTGTTCTAAATCTATCAACGCAGCGGTATCTCGAACATCTGTTTGATGCTGTGCTATGATATGAGGTCACCGTAGCTGCGTTCGAGAGGAGGAGCGGTGGCCGACCAGGACATCAAGATGCTCATCGAGCGCATTATGGCCGAGGCCCGGACCCATCAGTCCGCCCGCTTCTCAAACGAAACCTACGCAGACGAGCCGATTCTCAAAACCGGCCGACAGATGCAGAATTTCCTCCCCGACCAGTACCGTAAAATGCGCGAGATATCGCGCTGGCAGGATGATCCCAAGGGCGGTGCGGGCCGCTGGCTTTCGGAAGCCGAGCTTTTTTACCGCCAGGGCCTGCTGATGGCCGACTTTGAGGACGACTGTCCCTACAACGGCACCTTTAAGTCGTACTTTCCCACCTACAACGCCATGAGCGACCGGCAGCTGCGCGGCTACTTTACCTGGCGTGCCCAAGTCCGCCGCGGAACCGTCGAGGAAACGTCTACGTCCTTTGCCTTTCTGTATCTCTATGAGCTGATTTGCGGCATTGGCGTAGATAATCCGCTCGATGGCTTTAACAAGATCAAGACTTTTTGGGATGTCTATCGCGCCTTCGAGCCCGGCATCGACCGGTTTGCGCGCGTGTGGCTGCAAGATTACGCCGTGTTCCACGGGCTCGACCCCAAGCTGCTTCGTGACTCTAAAACCGTCATGTTCGATAACGCCCTTATCGAGCTGCGGCGCGCGGCACGAGACCTTGTACCAGCACCGACACCGTCCGGCCAGACCCCTAAGCGTCGCAAAACCTCCGAGCCCACGCTCCCCCTTCCGCCCGATGAGGTGCGCGAGGAGCGACTCATGGCCGCCATCAACGCCCTCTCCACGTACAACCTAAGTAGCTCGCGGCTCGACCGCAGCCACCACCGCGATCTGCGCCACGTGGCGTGCGCCGTGTATGTCCGCATGGCGCGCTACTATGACACGCACCGAAAGACCGGCATCGTGGCAAGTTTATTTGGGGAGGAGACGGCCATGCCCTACACCATGTTTGCCTCGGCCGTATTCTTTGCGCCCGAGCGCCACGAGGACTGCGAATACCGTCTGGACCCCATCCATATCTACCGTTGCCAAAACGGTTTTTGGGAATGCATGCGGATTCACGGTAGCAGGCAAAAGAGCACCAAGCTCGGTGAAATGATGCGCGCCTGCGACCAACGCCTGCGCCTGGCGCTGGACCCCGCCCATCCCCTTAAGGAAGAAAAGGTCCCCAAATATCTGGCCAAGATTATCGATGACGAGATTGTGGCATGGCTTTCGTGGGACGCCGCACACCAGCCCGTCAAGATCGATATCGATTTGAGCCAGCTGGGGCACATTCGGAGCGCTGCCGCACAAACGCGCGAAGCGCTTTTGATCGACGAGGAACGCGAGGACGGCGCGTCCGCAGAAGCCGAGGCAGCGGACTCAGGGCAACCGGAAGCCGAGCCTGCGGCCGCCGCGACGGTCGAGGCGGTCGCGGCGGCCGCAGGGCAGGACGAGTCCGACGAGCCGACCATATCCACCGAACAGTTTGGTGTCGTAGCACCGCTTCTCGCACCGACGCCCGCGTTCGCAGCTGCTGCGCCCGCTGACGCCACGAACGAACTCGCGCCCGCCGCAGACGCCTATCTCCGCGCGCTGCTCGAGCACAACGCAGTACAGGCGGAATCGGCGGTAGTGCAATCGGAGCAGAGCGAGGACATGCTCGTCGATACCATCAACGAGGCGCTCTTTGACCTGGTGGGCGACACCGTAATTGAATTTAGCGCGGCAGGGCCGCAGATTATCGAGGACTACGAAGCAGACGTGAGAGGATACCTAGACCATGAGTGATACCGCATCCGCAGCACCTCGCGTGCCCAAGCGCGTCGCTGCCGTCATTCTCAACTCGCTCAAGGGCGGTGTGGTCCCGCGCATCGGCCTTCCTTACATCACCGTAGGGCGCGAGGTCGAGATCCGCGCCCTGCTCACCGATCTGAGTCTCATCGCCGACGGTGGCGCGAGCTTCCGCTTTCTGGTCGGTCGTTACGGCGCCGGCAAGAGCTTTTTGCTCCAGACTATCCGCACGCACGCCATGGGCGAGGGATTCGTCGTCGCTGATGCCGACCTGTCGCCCGAGCGCCGCCTGCAGGGCGGTCAGGGACAGGGCCTTGCCACCTACCGCGAGCTCATCCGCAATATATCGACCAAGACGCGCCCCGAGGGCGGCGCGCTCAACCTTATCCTGGATCGCTGGGTCGCCTCGTGCGCCGACGCCGACGAGTCTGCCGTCAATGCCCAACTGGCCCCGCTCGAGGAGATGGTCCACGGCTTCGACTTCACCCGCATGCTCCGCCGCTATCGCATGGCCGCATCCGGGGGCGACGAAGAGGCCATGAGCCGCGTGACCAAATGGATTCGCGGCGAATACCGCACCAAGAGCGAGGCACGCGCCGAGCTGGGCTCCTCGACCATCATCAGCGATGACGACTGGTACGACTACGTTAAGCTCATTGCGCGCTTTTTGGTCTGCAGCGGCTACAAGGGCATGCTGGTGCTCATCGACGAACTCGTGAATCTGTATAAGATTCCCAACGCCATCACGCGCCAATACAACTACGAGAAGATCCTGACCATGTACAACGACACGCTCCAAGGTAAGGCGCAGTACCTGGGCATGATCATGGGCGGCACGCCAACCTCCATCGAAGACCGCCGCCGCGGCGTGTTCTCCTACGAGGCCCTGCGCAGCCGACTCGCTCAGGGCCGCTTTGCGCGCGAAGACCTTAAGGACATGCTCGCGCCCATCATCCGCCTGCAGCCACTCACCTACGAGGAGCTGCTGGTGCTGATCGAAAAACTCACGCAAATTCACGCCGGCTACTTTGGCTGGACGCCCACGCTTACCGAGAACGACTTGGTGGACTTCCTCAAGATCGAGTTCGGTCGCGTGGGGGCCGACACGCATCTGACGCCGCGTGAAGTCATTCGTGACTTTATCGAGCTGCTCGACATCCTATGCCAAAACCCCGACGCCAACGTGGCCGAGCTGCTGCAAAGCGTCGGCGGCGACGCGTTGGCGCCGGCAACCGCAACAGGCGACACCGATACCGCAGGCGGCGACCGTAACTTCGCCGAATTCACCATCTAACCTGCCAATAAGGGACAGGTTTATTTTGGCAGGTTTTATCTGGGCAAACGTTGAAGCAGTAATGCAGCAAGCCGTTGCCAGCCGCGTTGAGAGATTCGTTGTTGAAAGGAGGCCCCGTGAACGCCTTTGACCGCTACGCCCCGTTTATCCAAGACTTCATCTACTCCCACGATTGGGAGAG
>USAX01000063.1 GCA_900552705.1 uncultured Collinsella sp.
AGCGCGCGCACGGGCAATTATTACTACGCGATGTATGGGGATCCGTCGATTCGCTACGTGAGCCTGATGGATGCCGAGGGCGCGAGCCCCGATAGGCTCGTGGTTCCCGAGCCGCGTCGTTCGTAGCCGAGGGCTTTACTGAAATGCAAAGCGCCCCTGCATCTCCTGTGAGGTGCAGGGGCGCTGTCGTTGATGCGCGACGTCGCTAGAAGTTGGCATCGTTGAGCTGGGCGCTCTCGAGGCCGTCGAGCAGTTGCTGTTCGGGCGTATCGGCGACGCTCTCGAGCAATTCGGTGGGATCGACGTTCATGTCCCTACCGGCCTCGTTGCCGTTGACCAGGTCGTCCGAGAAGATATCGACTTCCATTTCCTCGGCTTCCTCGATCTGGACTTCGAGCGGCACATGGGTGCGTACGAGTTTGACCGCCGGACGCATGCGGGCAAAGAGAGGCACGTACTCGATGATGATCGCCGAGTTCTCAAGACCGTACCAGCGTGCCGGGCTTCCGCAGGCGCGGCGGACGGCGTACTTGATGGCCATCACGCGGTGGTCGTTGCGGTTGATGTCCGTTTCGGGGGCAAGCATCTTGCGCAGCATGCAAAAACGGAAGTCGCCCACGTTGCCACGTGTCTCGTAGATGGAGTAGGTGTGATGCTGCGGCGGCAACTCACCCGATGCCATCAGGTCGCCAACGATCTGGCGCAGGTAGGCGTTGATGCGCTGATTGACCTTAAAGCCCAGGTCCAGGCGCACGCGGAACAAAAAATCCGTGCCAAAGGTTTCGACGGAATACTCGTGCGTATAGGGTTCATCGGTAACGTGCACGTTGATGAACCAATATGCCTTGGCGCGCTTGGGGTGCTTGTCCAGGATGGAATAGAGCACGTCGCGGTCGAGCGTGAGCGGGTCGGGGCTGTTGGTGAGGAACACCAGATTGTCGGCGAGCACGGGATAGGTCTCGTCATTGCGCAGGCGATTGAGCTGGTCGATGTACTTGGAGACGGGCAGCAGAATCGTCTGCGTGCGCTCGATGGCAGTGCCGCGACGCCATACATACATAAGGCCGAACAACAGTGCCGCCAGGAAGATCATGACGTAGCCGCCGTCAAAGAACATGGTGAGGCACGAAGCGAAGAAGCACAGCTCAATGGCACCAAAGAGCAGGGCGAAGACGCAGGCACCCAGCTTGTGCTTGAGGATGCCGGCGATGTAGCTCGTCAAAAGCGTCGTGGTCATGAGCATAGTCACGGTGATGGCGAGGCCGTAGGCGCTCTCCATGCGCTCGGAGTTTTGGAACAGTAGCACGATGAAGATACAGCCGACCCACATGATGTTGTTGACGAGCGGAATATAGAGTTGACCCTTGGTGTCGCTGGGGTAGTGGATGCGCAGATGCGGCATAAGGTTGAGACGCGTGGCCTCGGATACCAGCGAGAACGAGCCGGTGATAAGCGCCTGCGAGGCGATGATGGCCGCTACGGCCGATAGCACGATGGCAAAGGGGCGCAGGGGCTCGGGAAGCATCATGTAGAACGGGTTGACGATGTCCATCGCGAGCATCTGGGGATTGGAGTTGTTGGCGAGCAGCCAAGCGCCCTGACCCAGATAGTTAAGGATGAGGGCCGCCTTTACGAACGGCCAGGATGCGTAAATGTTAGCCTTGCCCACGTGACCCATGTCCGAATAGAGCGCCTCGGCGCCGGTCGTCGACAGGAAGACGAAGCCGAGCACCATGATGCCCGAGTGGTTGATGGGCGAGAACAGGAACATGATGCCGCGGATGGGGTTGAGTGCGCGCAAGATGGACAGGTTGCCGAGCATGTTGAACAGGCCGGCGCCCGCCAGGAACAGGAACCATAGCGTCATGAGCGGGCCGAAGAGCTTGCCGATTGACGAGGTGCCGGCGCGCTGCATGGCAAATAGGCCGCAGATAATGATGATGGTAATAATGATGACGTTGGTCTGGCCGTCGCCCAATAGCGCGTGGCCCCACTCGATGGTGCGCAGACCCTCGATGGCTGTGGTGACCGTGACGGCGGGGGTGAGGATGCCGTCGGCAAGCAGCGCCGCACCGCCGATCATGGCGGGAAGGATCAGCCACGGCGCCACTTTGCGCACGAGACTGAACAGGGCGAAGATACCGCCCTCGTTGTGGTTGTCGGCCCTCATGGCGATTAGCACGTACTTGACCGTGGTTACGAGCGTCATGGTCCAGATGACGAGCGAAAGCGCGCCCAGGATCATGTCCTCGCTGACGGTACCGATGCCGCCGTTGTTGGCGACGATTGATTTCATGGTGTACATAGGGCTCGTGCCGATGTCGCCATAGACGACGCCGAGCGTTACGAGCAACATACCAGCAGAAAGGGGAATGGCTCCATGCCCGCTTTGTCCGTGCTGGTCTTGGAGGTTTGCCTCCAGTTTGTTGTGTGCCACGTGGACTCCCTTAGACATCCGGTTATCTGTCTAGGGCAGATAACCTTTATGCCATCTTTATACATATAAGAGCAGCTTGGCACATCGGGGTGTTTTAGACAATAATCCCCATCTGGGGATTATTCATGTACGCAGGTAGCATTTCAAAACAGGGGCGCACCGGCTGTATGGTCTTGCTGCAATGTGATAACCACGGACGCGCCCCTGCTTTGAAACTGAAGAGGGGCTTTTAGGCGCGTGCTGCTTGGGCGATGCTTGCTTTGGTGTCTGCGCGTTTGCCGGCGACTTCGCAAAAGATCGCGCCGCCGATGATCAACGCGGCGCCCATGAGGCGGATGGGCGTCATGGTCTCTCCCAAAAGGGCAACGGAGAACACGACGGCCGAAAGCGGCTCGAGGTAGCCGACGACCGCGACGGTCTGGACGGGCAGCTTGGCGACGGCACTAAAGTAGAGCAGGCAACCGATGCCGGTGTTGACGACGCCGAGCATGGCGACGGCGCCCCAATCGATGCCGGCGGCAATGCTGGGGGAGAGGAACGAGGGGGCACCTTGCGTGAAGAGCGTAAGGATCAACGCGGTTACAAAGGCGGCGCTCACCTGGAGCGTGGAGTTCTCGAGGCCTTCGATGTGTGGCGCACCCTTGCTAGCGATGACCATCAAGGCGTAGCAGAAGGCCGAGGCGATGCCGCAAGCGATACCCGCAATGGGCATATTGCCGCCTAGACCTTGCGCCGCAATGAGAAAGGCGCCACAGGCAACGGCGATAAACCCGGCGATTTTGCCGCCGGTCAGCTTTTCGCCAAAAATGAGCGGGGAGAGGGCCATAACGATGATGGGGCCGCAGTAATACAACAGCGAGGAGATGCCAACGCCGATCGTCTGATAGGCGCGGAACAGGAAAATCCAGCTGGCGCCCAGCGCGGCGCCCGAGACGATGAGCGCTGCGGCCTCGCGGGGGCGAGACGGAGCCTGCAGGTTATGGCGCTTGGTTATGAAGAGGATGGCGGCAAGGGTGAGAGCGCCCAAAAACGTGCGCAACAGTACGATATCGGAGCTCGGCAGCGCGATGGCAGCGGCGATGATGCCGTTGGAGCCAAACAATAGCAATGCTGCTAAGTACGTAAACAGTCCGTTGTTCATGTGCTGACATCTCCTCTATATCCGAGCATGTTCACTATGGGTGAGGTGGCTTTAGAAGAAAAGCGAATATAATGCATGGATAACATGACAAAAACTCATGTAAAGGTGGAGGGATGCCGTGGAAACGAATATTCAAAAGATGCAAGTGCTGCTCGAGACGGTGCGTGCCGGCAGCTTTACGCATGCTGCAGAGCGGCTGAGCTATTCGCAGTCGGGCGTGAGCCGCATGGTGGGCGACCTTGAGGCAGACTGGGGTTTTAAGGTGCTTGATCGCAGCCGCGAGGGCGTGGTGCTTTCTGCCGACGGGCGGCAGGTCATGCCGGCAGTCGAGGCGTTATGCGAAGAGTTTGGCCGCCTGCAGCGACGCGTGGACGAGATGCGGGGGCTCATGCGTGGCAAGATCTGTATCGGTACATTCTCGAGTGTGGCGACCCATGTACTGCCGCCGGTGATCGCGCGGTTTCGCGCTGATCACCCGGAAGTCGATTACGAGCTGCTGATGGGTGATTACTCCGAGATTGAGCAATGGGTGGCGGAAGGCCGCTGCGACCTGGGCTTTATTCCGCGCGAGCCACGCGGCGCCGGTATGGCGTCGCGGCCGTTGGTGCAAGACGAGCTGATGGCCGTGGTGCCAGCGGACTCCTCGCTTGCCACCGTGGAGGTCGTTTGCCTTGCCGATTTGGCCAACGAGCAGTTTATTCTGCTGGAACGCGGTAGCGACGACGAGATTACGCCGCTGTTTCGCCGCGCGGGTCTGGCGGTGCGTTCTAAGCTATCGACCTGGGATGATTATGCGATTATGGCCATGGTCGAGGACGGTCTGGGCGTGAGTGTTCTTCCGGCGCTCATCTTGCGCCGCTGTCAGTTCGATGTCGCCGTGCGTCCGCTCGAGGGACATCCCCATCGGCAGATCAACGCGATATATCGCACGGCTGACGTTTCGCTTGCCGCCGCTCGATTCCTTGAATATCTCTAAACGCGTGCGCGTCATTGTCCGCCTTGGGCAAATCTCGGAGTTCGGTACGTTTTCTTGTAAAATTGAACTTCCGAATAAGGTACGGCGCTATACTGCTGCCTAAATTGAACTTAGGTTCAATTCGTGTTCTATAAATTGAACTTTGCCAGCAAGGAGGTTCTAATGGCCCAAGAGACGTTTAGCGATCGCCTGCGACAGACCATGTCCGATCGCGACGTTCGCCAGTCGGACGTAATCCGCGCATCGGAGATGCTCGGAAAAAAACTCGGCAAGAGTCAGATGAGCCAATATGTGAGCGGCAAGACGATCCCGCGGCGCGATGTGGCAGAGCTGCTCGCTCGTATTTTGGAGGTCGATGTTTCCTGGCTGCTCGCCGGTGACGCCGATCAAGGCGAGGAATCATCGCCTCGCAACGTGCCCAAGCCCGAACCCCATCCCTCAGCTCAAATTCCAAGGAGCACCACCATGCGTACTTTTTCTAAATCCACCAAGCTCGATAACGTCCTGTATGACGTGCGCGGCCCCGTCGTCGACGAGGCCGCCCGTATGGAGGACGAGGGCGAGCGTATTCTCAAGCTCAACATCGGTAATCCGGCGCCCTTTGGTTTCCGCACGCCCGATGAGGTCATCAAGGACATGCGCCAGCAGCTGCCCGACTGCGAAGGCTATTCCAACTCGCGTGGCCTGTTCTCCGCGCGCAAGGCAATCATGCAGTACTCGCAGATCAAGGGCCTGCCCAATGTTCAGATGGAGCACATCTACACGGGCAACGGCGTGTCCGAACTCATTCAGCTTTCGATGAACGCGCTGCTCGACAATGGCGACGAGATTCTGATCCCCAGTCCCGACTATCCGCTCTGGACGGCGTGCGCAACCCTTGCCGGCGGTCATCCCGTTCACTATCTGTGTGATGAGCAAGCGGATTGGTATCCCGACCTGGAGGATATGGAGTCCAAGATCACGAGCGCGACCAAGGCCCTCGTCATCATCAACCCCAACAACCCCACGGGTTCGGTCTATCCGCGCGAGGTACTCGAGGGCATCGTTGAGATCGCGCGCAGGCACCAGCTCATGATTTTTGCCGATGAGATCTACGACCGCCTGTGCATGGACGGCTACGAGCACGTCTCGATTGCCTCGCTCGCTCCCGACCTGCCCTGCGTCACCTTTAGCGGCCTTTCCAAGTCGCACATGATCGCGGGCTATCGTATTGGCTGGATGGTGCTTTCGGGTAACCAGCGCTGCATGAGCGACTTTATTATGGGCATCAACATGCTCTCGAACATGCGCCTGTGCTCCAACGTGCCGGCTCAGTCAATCGTCCAGACGGCGCTCGGCGGCCATCAGTCTGTTAACAACTACATCCGCCCCGGCGGTCGTGTCTACGAGCAGCGCAACTTCGTGTATGAGGCACTCAACAAGATCGACGGCATCTCGGTGGTCAAGCCGCGTGCGGCGTTCTATATCTTCCCCAAGATGGATGTGAAGAAGTTCAACATCACTGACGACGAGCAGTTCGCCCTTGACCTGCTGCACGAGAAGAAGATCCTGATCACGCGCGGCGGCGGCTTTAATTGGGGTGAGCCCGACCACTTCCGCATCGTGTACCTGCCGCGCATGGAAGTGCTCAAAGAGTCGCTCGAAGACCTCGCCGACTTCTTCGATCATTACCGCCAGAGCTAATTAGTTCCGCCGTTCTACCGAACGGCGGACCACTTGACGCTGCGCGAGCCGCATTCACGCCAATCTGACGTTCAATTTCGAGGGCGCGACCAGAAGGTCAGCGCCCTCTCATTTCACGTCACCTTGGCGCAAATGCGGCTCGCTCGCTGTCGTGTGCTCAACCTGCATCGTTACCCTGGCTGTCTAAATAACAATCCCGTTGCAGTGGTCGATTTCGTGTTGGATGATCTCGGCGGTGTAGCCCGAGAAGTTTTTGATGCGGTGGACGAAATTCTCGTCCAAATACTCAACCTTAATGCGGCGATAGCGAGTACAGGGGCGCTCGCCGGAAAGCGAGAGACATCCTTCGCTCGTCTGATAGGAATTGACCTGCTCAAGAATTTGAGGGTTGTACATCAGCAGCGCCCTGTTGCCGTCCTTTACGCAGATGATGCGTTTGCGCACGCCAATCATGTTGGCGGCAAGGCCCACGCACTCGTGCTCATGCTCATGGAGCGTATCCAGGAGGTCCTGCCCGGTCGCGGCATCGTCGGGTCCCGCGTCTTCGGAAGGCAGGCGCAAAAAGAACTCGGATTTCATGATGGGCTTAATCATGGAGGGCTCCTCATGTCTCATGCTTTCGTGGACTTTCAATAATAGCGCGGAAGGAAAGCTGCGCGTTCGCGTTACAATCTTTCGACGTTGGACCATGTTGCCAGACTCGTCGCGTGCGGCGTCTGGCGTAAGTCTAGGGCTCATCCTCGCCCTGGACTGTTCCTCTGGGGCGATACGACTGTCGTTCCAAGAGGAAGGAAATGCATGGGGAGCAAATCTCAGCAACAAGTTCAAGTAACGTCATCGGCCACTGCGGCAATTCTCGTCGTTATGTATATCGCAGCCTTTGTTGCCGCGTTTAACGAGAACATCATTAACGTGGCGTTGCACGACATCATGGCAGCCTTTTCGGTGAGTGCCATCACGGCGCAGTGGCTTGTTTCGGGCTACATGATCGTGACGTCGATCTTTACGGCCATCATGGCCTTTCTTTCCGGTCGCTTCTCGACGCGCAAGCTGCTGTTTTTCGCATGTGGATGCCTGGTCGCCGGAGAAGTCCTGTGCCTGGTCGCCCCAACGTTTACCGTCTTGCTGCCAAGCCGTATTTTGCAGGCTGCGGGATCGGGCATCTTGTTCCCGCTCATGATGAACGTGGTGCTGTCTTGCGCCCCGCGCGAGAAGCTCGGTCTGTATCTGAGCCTGGGCGGTGCCTGCATTACGCTAGGGCCGGCATTTGGTCCCGTGATCAGCGGTCTTATGTGCACGTTGTTTGGCTGGAGGGCGGTGTTCGTAGTGCCGCTGGTGGGCGGTGTCGTGGTCGCCGCGGCGGCAGCAAAGCTCGTTCGGAATGTTGGAGAGCGCTCGAACACTACGCTTGATATTCTGTCGGTTGCTTTGCTAGCGGCCGGAATCACGGCGTTTGTATATTCCGTAGGCGAGTTCTCGACCAATGTGATGACCGGTATCGTGACGCTTTTCGCCGCTGTGGTGCTGCTTGGCCTGTTTGCGGTCCGCCAGCTCAAGCTCGAACATCCGGTGCTCAACGTGCGCCCCATGGCGAGCGTTCGTTTTTGGCCTGCGTGCCTGCTTGTGGTGGTGTCGATGATGACGACGTTCTCGATGAGCGTTTTGCTGCCGCTCTATTTTGAGGGCGCATACGGCATGACCGCTCTTGTTGCGGGCCTGCTCATTTTGCCGGCGATTGCCTGCAACGCCGTGACCTCGATTGTGGGCGGACGCGTGATGGACGCCCGTGGCGCATGGCCGCTGCTGCCGGTCGGCTTTGCCCTGATTGCCGTGGGGCAGACTACCATTTCGATGACGGCGGCAAGCATGAACATCGGCGTCGTCGTGGCACTGACCATTGTGGTGTATGCTGGCGTCGGTTTAGTGCTGAGCCCCTCGCAGACGGCCGGCTTGGAGACGCTGCCTGCCGCTGAGCATCCTCACGGAACGGCATTGCTCAACACGTGGAACATGATTGCCGCGTCGTTTGGTCCATCGCTGTTTATCGGTCTGCTTTCGAGTTCTGCGGCGGTTGCCGGCGCCACTGGCGTTGCGGCAGACGTTGCCCAGGCGATCGGATTTGCGGCTGCCGTGCGCGTGGCGGCCGTGATTGCCGTGGCTGGGTTCGCGGTGTCGCTGGTGTACGCCCGCCGCGAGTCGCACATGTCGCATTAATGTGTGCACATAGATTCTGCAGCTAGATTGGATGGCGACACCATAAACTAATGGGCGTTTTGCCGAGAGGCATGAATGTTTAAAGCGCAAAGAGTGCGCGACGGGCCCCGCGAATGGGGCGATGATGCCCGAGAGGGCCAAGAAGGAGTCTCATGTCTGAGAACGAAGAGATCATGAACGAGACCGAGAACGAGACCATGGCTGCCGAGGTCGAGGCAGTCGAGACCGTGGAGACCGAAGCTGCCGAGGTTGAGGCTGCTGACGAGGTTTCCGCCGAGGAGGAGGCCGAGGTTGTCGAGGCCGCCGCTGATTACGATGACGAAGAGCTGATGGACAAGATGCAGAAGGCCGCCCGCCTGCTGCGCAGCCGTCGCTTTGCTATTTCCAAGGAGGAGGAGGCCAAGGCCGAGCGCATGGCGAACATCGAGCGCGCCATCAAGCTTCTTGACCTCAAGCCCAAGATGGAGCAGAAGGAAATGTCCGACCTGCTGGGCATGCGCCTTCGTGAGCTCGATGGCCTGATGGCCGAGGCCGAGGCTGCCGATCTGGTCGGCCGCATCGACGACGCCGAGGGCGATATGCGCAAGATCGTTGTCTTCGCTGCCGAGGATGCCGCTGAGGGCCTGGTCGAGCTTGCCAACAAGAAGGAGAAGCTCCTGCCCGAGCTTTCTTACGAGGAGGCTACCGAGCTGATGGCCGCTCTCGATAAGGTTATCGCTCCGCTCGTCGCCATGGGCCTGGACGAGGACCGCGGTCCTCGCGGCGGCCGTGACGAGCGCGGTGGCCGTGGCGGCGACCGTGGCGGTCGCGGCGGCTTTGGCGATCGCGGTGGCCGTGGCGGCGACCGTGGCGGTCGCGGCGGCGATCGCGGTGGCCGTGGCGGCTTTGGCGACCGTGGCGGCGACCGTGGCGGTCGCGGCGGCTTTGGTGGCAACCGTGGTGGCTATGGCGATCGCGGTGGCAACCGTGGTGGCTTCGGCGGCAACCGTGGTAACGACCGCGGCGGTCGCGGTGGCGACCGTGGCGGCCGCAACGGTGGCGGCTTCCGCGGCAACCGCTTCTAGTTGAGTTACGGCGTTTTACCAAACGCCGTAACTGCTCGACGCTGCAAACCCGCCAGGGCGGCAATCTGCCTTTCAACTTCGGCGGCATGACCAAAAGATCAATGCCGCCTCGTTTCAAGGCACCTTGCTCGCTCTGGCGGGTTTTCGCTGTCGGTACCAAGGCATCGGCGTCGCCTTGATCCAAACCTACCAAAAAGGGACAGGTTTATTTTGGTCGGTTTTATCTGGGCAAACGTGGTCGTCTATCGCAATATGGTCGTTGGGGACGTTCTTGTTTGACTAGTCGTTTAAGAGCGTCCCCAACGACTACATAGGATGAGAGTGGATAATCTCCCGGTTTGAGCCTGCATTCAAGCTCAAAGTGGGAGATTATCCACTCTCATTTGTTGTATGTCCGAAAATCCACGCTCGTTTAAATTCTGCCTACATTTGCAGGAACAGTTCGTGGAGGTGGGTGTCTTCGTCGAGCTCGGGGTGGAAGGTGACGCCGAGCTGGTTGCCTTGGCGGGCGGCGACGATGCGACCGTCGACTTCGGCTAGGGCCTCAGTGTCGCCGTGCACTTCGACGATGCGGGGCGCGCGGATAAACGTCAGCGGCACCTCACCGTCGATACCGCCTACCTGCCCCTTGGTGCGAAAGCTGCCGAGCTGTCTGCCGTAAGCATTGCGCTCAACGAGCACATCCATGGTTGCCAAGCGCGGCGTCCCCTTATCGTCGTGGGCGGCAAGATCGCGCGCCAACAGAATCAAGCCGGCGCAGGTGCCCAGGACGGGCATGCCCTCAACAATGCGGGTGCGAAGCTCATCGAGCATACCAAGCTCGGCAAGCAGCTTCCCTTGAACGGTAGACTCGCCGCCGGGAAGTACCAGACGGTCAAAGTCCTGCTTCAAATCAGCCGCCTGCCTCAGCTCAATACAACGTGCGCCCAGCTCGGACAGCCTTGCCTCGTGCTCGGCAAAAGCACCTTGGACCGCCAGCACGGTGACCGTCTGGTCTGCGTAATCGCTCATGTGCGATCCTTTCTGTTGGACTAGCGCCCGCGCTCCTCCATGATGATCTCGATCTCGTCGGCGTTGATGCCGACCATGGCCTCGCCCAGGTCCTCCGAAAGCTCGGCTATGAGTTTGGCGTCGGTGAAGTTTGCCACGGCCTTGACAATGGCGGCTGCGCGCTTGGCGGGGTCGCCGCTCTTAAAGATGCCCGAGCCGACAAAGACACCTTCGGCGCCCAGCTGCATCATCAGCGCGGCGTCGGCGGGGGTCGCCACACCGCCGGCAGCAAAGTTCACGACGGGAAGCTTGCCCGTGGCATGGACCTCGCGGACCAGCTCGACCGGCACCTGCA
>USAX01000064.1 GCA_900552705.1 uncultured Collinsella sp.
AGGTTGATGAGCTTGCAGGCGTCCGCATCGCGCTCAAACAGCTTGACGGCGTAGTAGCGACGCTTGTTGGCGGGAACGCTCGCCGGCAGGTTGTTCTCGATGTGGTCCAGAACGTCCTCGATGGAGGAATCGAACTTGTGCTCCGGCACCTGGCCCTTGGAAGCAGCAGACTTCTTGACCTGCTCGAACAGCTCCTTGATACCCTTGTTTTTAAGGGCCGAGATCATCATGACCGGGCAACCGAGCTTCTTGGACAGCTTGTCGGTGTCGATCTTGTCGCCGTTCTTCTCCACGAGGTCGGCCATGTTGAGGGCCACGACCACGGGCAGGCCGGTCTCGATAACCTGAAGCGCCAGGTACAGGTTGCGCTCGAGGTTGGTGGCATCGACCACCTGGACGACGACATCGGGCTCGCCGCTCATGAGGTAGTCGCGCGAGCACTGCTCCTCGGGGCTGTAGGGGGAAAGCGAGTAGATGCCGGGGAGGTCCGTAATCGTGACGTTCTTGTCGCTTAGGAGCTTGGCTTCCTTTTTCTCAACCGTGACGCCGGGCCAGTTGCCAACGTAGCCGTTGGCGCCGGTGATCAGGTTGAAAAGCGTGGTCTTGCCGCAGTTGGGGTTACCCGCCAGCGCGACATGGATCTGAGAATCCGCCATTCAATCCTTCTTCCTTGTGTGCCCGCGCTGCTTTCTCCGCGCAGGCTGGATAATGTGCTTCAAAGATGCTGCATTAAGTTAGAAAAACCTAACTTTATCTGCAGAAATATGTGCCGCCGGCCCTTACTGGACCTCGACGACGGCAGCCTCCTCCTTGCGGATGGAGAGCTCGTAGCCACGCACGTTGATCTCGACCGGATCTCCGAGCGGTGCAACCTTTACGACCTTGAACGAAGTGCCCTTGATGAGCCCCAGGTCCATAAGGTGGCGGCGAAGCGCACCCTCACCGTGAAGCTTGACGATGGTGGAGCTCTCGCCCACCTTAACGTCACCCAACGTCTTCATTTACTTGTCCCCCTTTCGGTTTTTTTAAATGCTGCGGACTAACTGACGGTCATGATGTGCATGGCAACCTTGGAATCGATACCAAAGCGTGCGCCCAGCACCGTGACGATGATATTGGCGCCACTCGAGCTCACCACGTGAATTTCGCTGCCCTCGACAAAGCCGAGGTCCTTGAGGTGGTGCTTCATATCCTCATTGCCCTTTACACGAGACACGCGCACGGTTTCGCCCGCTTTTACCATCGAAAGCGGCATTGCCGGCATCTGCGGTCCGCAAGACATGAGTGGCTCCTAACGTCAGTTCGTCCTCAACATCGACGCGGTAAAAGTTAACCACATCTATGTTCGCTTTAGTAAACTAGCACGTGGTTAACTTTTTGGAAAGGGTCCCCATTTAGATTCCGAAAAAGTTTCCTATACGAAACAAAAAGGCGCGGCAAAGAGCTGTCCTTTGCCGCGCCCTGTCATGCTTAGAGCGAGAGGTTTCTGATCGACGTGACGCAGGAAGCCTCGTCTACGCCCGAAACGCGGAAGATGATGTCCTCGCCGCACTCGCCGTAGAGAGCCATGAGCCCCATTACATCGCGGCCGTCGGTATGGCGATCGCCGATACTGACCGATACGTTGCTACGATGCTTGGCAATGATGTCGTAAAGCAGCGCAACCGGGCGGGCATGCAGTCCCAACGGATCTTTAATCGTCTTTGTAAACTCGACCATGTCCCCTCCCGCGGCATCGCACATTCGGCCGGCAAACCCAGCCACGTGGTAGTTATTGTAGCGTTAGATGCTTGTCGAGAGCTCCTCTGAACACCTCGTGGGCAAAAAGTGGCAAATATGAGTACTGTCACCAATTTAGTAGCAGCAAAATCGAGAGCAAAGTGCCTACTTTGAGCGATTCGAAGAGGTTGAAAGCCGTCAAACGCCCTTTAAAGGGGGTTAGATAAATTGATTTTGAGCCCATTTTCGCTCAGAACGGGCCGAAAAATATGACACCTCTTTTGCAACAGTACTCATATTTGGCATTTTTTGACCACGGGGTCCAAAACCATGTCCCAAAACACAAAAGGAGGGGCCTCGTAAGGCCCCTCCTTAGGAAAGGGAATCGATTTATTCCACAGCCGCAGATTAATCCTAGCCGCTACTCCATCATGTCGAGGACGGAGGGGCGAAGCTCGCTCTCGGCAGCCTCGGGATCGGTCTCGCGCAGGCGGTTGATGTAGCGGTTGTACCACATCACGGCAAGGCCCAGGAAGATAACTACACCGCCAACGTTGTAGACCAGTGTCAGCCACAGAGGCTGATCGAGCGGGATGGTGCCGCAGATAAGCACGAAGCAGAAGACCACAAGCAGGAATGCAGCAATGGCCAGGCCAAAGGTACGCGAACCCATGCGGAAGCCACGGGGAGCAGCATCGAAGTTCTTGCGCAGCATAAAGTAGGCAAGCAGGATCAGCAGCGGCGGGAGCAGAGCGGTGGCAGCCGTCATGTTGGTGACGATCATGAGCAGGTCGTCTAGGTTGCCGGAGCCCAGGGCCGGGATGATCAGGATGGGGACGACGATGGCAAACTGCAGCCAGGCAGCGCGGGCAGGAATGCCGTGCTCGTTGAGCTCGACGATCTTGCTACCAAAGACGCCCTTGGGGATCTCGGTGAAGAAGACCTTGATGGGAGCAGAGGTCCACATCATGAGGGAGCCCAGCGTGGCAGCGAGAAGGATCAGGCCAATGACGCGCGTGGACACTTCCATGGGAATGCCAAAGTGGGCAAAGACAGCGCCGAATACGTCGAAGATACCGGTGGAGATGGCAACGCCGCCCTCGGGAATGAACAGGTTGACCAGCAGCGAAGCGCCTGCATACAGAAGGCCGATGGTCAGGCCGGCGATAACGACGGTGCGCACGAAGGCCTTGACGCCACCCTTAAGGTCGTTAAGGAACACGCCGACAGACTCAGCGCCGCCAACGCCCTGGATGATCCAGGCAAGCGTACCGAAGAAGCCCCACATAGTTGCGAAGTTGGTCGTGTCGGGAGCCATGTTAGCGGGGGTAGGAGCCGTAGCGAACTCGACGCCGCCAAAGGCAGCAGCCAGGGACAGCAAGATGAACACGGCAGTCAGGCCGAGAGCCGCGGTCGAGCCGAAGGAGGAAATGGAGCCGATCCACTTAGCGCCCTTGGTCGAAACCCACGTGGCGATAGCAAAGACGACGATCTCGATAATGGTGATCCACAGCTGCGAGAGCTCGGCATTGGCACCAAAGAACACGTAGCTCGCGTAAATGATGACGTTAGGCAGGACGGACGCAAAGTAGAACAGGTTAACGAACCAGTAGCTAAACGCCGTCAGGAATGCCCAGCGGCCGCCCATCGAGGTCTTGACCCAGGCGTACACGCCCGACTCGGAGTCCTTGTTAAGGCCGACGAACTCGGCGGTAACCAGGGTATAGGGGACAAAGTACAAAAGCGTGGCGAAGAAGAACGACGGCGCAGCTGCCAAGCCGATGGCCGCGTTGTTGTTGATGATGTTCTTGATACCGAACACGGCGGCGACCGTCATGCCCAGCAGAGCGAACGAACCAATCGTTCCTCGTTTTTCAGAGCTCATAAGCCCTCCCAATCATCCGTTATATCTCATCTAAAACCGTCCGGACTGCAAGCGCAATCGTGGACGGCGCACCTGCTAAGGGGAATGGGGAAAAGGGAGTCAACAAAGCCATCCCCCTTAACGGCGCTAAGCAAACGCCCAAACGGACGAATACTACTTGTTGGGGAAGGAATAACCTTCAACCGTCACGTGCAGTACCACGACGCGGGAATCCGCGACATCGGCCACGACACGGTAGGCCTCGTCAATTTCGACGACGGCAACGCCGCCGGCGGGAATCGTCACGGTCTCCCCCATACCCTCAAAGCGCTCGCGATCGTCGATATCGCTGTAAGTGCGCGTGCAGGTAAGATCCGCCTTGGAAGCCACCTCGACGGTCAGGTCGCCGTCGAGCGGAGCGAGCACGGCATGGTAGCGACGGTGACCGACCAGATCGGCGGTAGCGGCCTCGCGGGCATAGACCCACCAGTACACCAACGAGTCGCCGATGGAGTAAGCCACGTCGTGCTGCAGGTCGGCAACGCCATCGAGCGCCTGACCGGTGCGCATCCACTTCTTGACGGACTTCATCTGAGCGTCGAAATCGGCGCGCGAGTTAAAGACATGCATGACTTATGCCTCCTTAATGGGTGCCAGCGCCTGAGCCAGATCGGCAGACGTCAGCGGTCGCAGGGACACCTCAAAGCTGAAGCTCTCAAAACGGGTGCGGTAGGAATCGAGCACCTCGGAACCCCAAGAGTTCGAACCAAGGCCGAGCAGCTGGTCGTTGATATTGACCGTAACCGCGTCGCCCTTGACAAGGTCGTAGACGTGCTTGGCGTTATCGATGGCCTCGCAGCTATAGGGCCATGCCGAGAACGAGAACGGGTTGGAAGCGGCGTCGCTCGGACGCGTCACGACCAGACCGTCACCGTGGCTAGAGCGCAGGGCGACCCAACGGGCGCCCTCGCGGTTAGCGCAATCCTGAGGCATAACGTAGGGTGTGAACATGTCGTCGACCGTAGTGCGGTAATGACCGACCGGGTTGGCGCGCAGCGAGTCCGGATAGTTCTCGCCCGGGCCGTGGCCATACCACTCGACGGCACGATCGCAACCGGGGACCTCGAAGGAGATGCCGATGCGCGGGATGATATCCGAGTAATCGCCGTAGGGCTCGCCGGAAACCTTGAGGTCGACGCGACCGCTCGGAAGCACGGTGTAGACGAGCTCGACGCGCATGCCGAACGCGCGGACGGGAGGAGCGATACGCTGGCTCACGGTAACGACGACCGCATTGCCATCCTGCTTCCAAGAAACCTTGCGGGTAGACGTCTGCATCACATCGATGAAGTTGTCCTTCCACAGTGAGTCATACTCCTGGGCATGGTTATCGACGAGCGGATGCCAAAAACCAACCTGGGGACCAGAGGCCATTACGTCGCGGCCGGATGCCTTCCACTCGCTCACGGTACCGTTGACTTTGCTGAAGGTCAGCTCGCCGTTGAGGGAGTGGATGCGGATCTCCTGCTCGGTCTCCTCAACCGTAAGCTCAGGACGAGCGGGGGGCACGATGGCCGGCGCCGGATGGTTTGCGATGGCAAACTGGCTTGCGCCCAGCTGGAACATCGGCTCGCACCAGACGTGAGCGGCCATGGTGTAGGCGCGCACGGTCAGCAGGGTCTCGCCCACTGCGGCCTCGCGAATCACCAGCGGCAGCTGGACGGACTCGCCGGGGGCAACCGCGCCGGGCATGAGCGTCTTGCGGCAGACCACGTCGCCGTCCACCAGGGTCTCGGCCGACAGGCAGACATCCTCGAGGGTGGTGAACCAACGCTTGTTGGTGACGGTCAGCTCGCCTGCCTCGGCGTCATAAGCCATGCGGACCGGGCAGATGACCTGGCCGTACTCGGTAAGGCCCGGGCTCGGCTGCTGCCAGGGGAACACCATGCCATCGATGCAGAAGTTGCTGTTGTTGGGGTAATCGCCGTTGTCGCCACCATACATATCGTAGGCAACGCCGTCCTCGGCCACAGCAGCCAAACCGTGGTCGCACCATTCCCAGATAAACTGGCCTTGGATGCAATCCCAGCGATCGAAGACCTCCTGGTACTCGGACAGGCCTCCGGGGCCATTGCCCATGGAGTGGCCGTACTCGCAGTTGATGCGCGGCTTGGGGAACGGATGCTCGCCAAAGTCGTTCATCTGCGACACACGGGAGTACATCGTGGAAATGACGTCGACGGTATCGGCGTTGCGGTCCTCCTCGTAATGGACCGGACGATCATCGAGCTCGTGAGCCTTGGCGTACATCGCGCGGATGTTGCAGCCATAGCCGCTCTCGTTGCCCATCGACCACATAATGATGCAGGCGTGGTTGCGCTCCTGCATCACCAGGCGCTCAATGCGGTCGACGTAGGCCGGCTCCCATGCCGGATCGTCGGTGACCAGGGCGATGTTGCCGATATTCTCGAAGCCGTGGCTCTCCATATCGGTCTCGGCGACCAGCATGATGCCATACTCATCACACAGCTCGTAGAAGCGCGGGTCATTGGCATAGTGAGAGGTGCGCACCGCGTTGATGTTGTGCCGCTTCATGAGCTCCAGGTCGCGGCGCATGCGATCGAGGCCCACGGCGCGACCCTTGTGATCGTCGTGATCGTGGCGGTTGACGCCATGCATCTTAAAGTAAGTGCCGTTGAGGTAGATATGATTGCCCTCGACCGTCACCTCGGCAAGTCCCTGGTGATGCGGAACGTACTCGCTGACCTCGTCGCCGTCGTAGACCTCAAACGTAAGGTCATAGAGGAAGGGGTCCTCGGGGTTCCAGAAGTGGGCATCGGCAACGCTGCACTCGGCATGGCCATCGACGCACTCGCCCGTAGCGACCACGTTCTCGCCATCGCTGAGCGTAAACACGACACGGGAAGCGCCCTCGGCCACCGTATCGAGCGTGATCAGAGCGGCATCGCCCTCGCGGTGCGTGCGGAACCTAAAGTCGACCAGGTGCGCGGCGGGACGCTGCATAAGGTACACATCGCGGAAGATGCCCGAAGCCCACCACATGTCCTGATCCTCGATATAGCTGCCATCGCTGTACTGCAGGACCTTGACCGCAAACAGGTTGTCGCCCTCGACGAGCGCGTCGGTCACGTCGAACTCGGCGGACAGACGCGAGCCCTTGGTCATGCCGATAAACTGGCCGTTGACGTACAGCTCGCCATAGCTCTCGATGCCGTCGAAGCGAATGATCTCGCGGGCGCCGGCAGGAACGGCGGGAAGGTTGACGATGCGCTGGTAGACGCCCGTGGGGTCGTCGGAGGGAACGAACGGCTGATCCACCGGAAACGGGAAACCCTCGTCGGTATAGGCAAGGTTGCCATAGCCGTCTACCTGCCACAGGTGCGGAACCTCCACGTGATCCCACTCGGACTTGTACGTGGAGAGCTCCTCGTTGGAGACGGCAGCAGGCCCCTCAAAGAGGCGGAACTGCCACGAGCCAGACAGCTGAACAAACCCGCGCGACAGCTCGCGGCTGTACGTAGCAGCGAGATCGGCGGTCTCATAACCCATAAAGTACGCATGGGGTGCCAGGCGGTTCCTGTGGGTGAGCGCTTGGTTTTCCCAATCGTTAATGGCGTCCATGGTGATGCTCCTTCGTCATCGTAGTGATTCTTGTGCAACCGGTTGTCCTTATCTTACGGGCGATGCAAAAAACTGTGCAACCGGTTGTCCGCTGAACGGTCGATTTGGCCGGATTAACGGTGCAACCGGTTGTACAACCGCAACACTTATGTCACCCTGAATATCGAAACTCAACGCAAAACATCGTTCTTAAGCTCGTAGGCAACCGCCACGCCCGCTGATATCTCACCCACACGAGACGTATTCGATTGCGGCTTGGTTGCAAAACGACACCTGTCACCGGATATCATGAACGCTGTTCAGGTGCACTATAGTAAGCTGTATCCGCACCAGCCCGTATCAGTGACAACATCGACCGCATTTTCCAGGAGACGCCATGACCCAACCAGTTCGCACCGCACCTACGCTTGCCGAGGTTGCCGCAGCTGCCGGCGTGTCGCGCTCCACGGCATCGCGCGCCCTCAACGATTCGCCCCGCATTAGCGAGGAAACCAAAAAGCGCGTCCGTGCGGCGGCCAAGAAAGTCAATTTTGTCCCCAACGCTCGTGGCCGAGCGCTCGCTGTCGGGCGCACGGAAATCATCGCCGTGCTCGTGACCGAGCCCCTGAGTGAACTCTTCAGCGACCCCACCTATAGCGAGTTTTTGAGCGGCATTACCGAGGAACTGTCGGAGTCGTCCTATCTGCCCGTTATCTTGCAGGCGTCTTCTACGCATGAGCGCAACCGCGCACGCGAGCACTTTGAGCGCCGCTCGTTCGACGCCGTGATCGACGTCTCCCCCTACAAGGGCAGCGAGCTGCTCGAGGTGCTGCGCGAGCTGGGCGTACCCACCGTGTTGTGCGGCCAGCTCGAGGGCCACCCCTATCGCGACGTGTTCTCGACAGTCTACTCTGACGACGAAGAGGGCGGACGCTTTGCAGCGCTCGCTATGAAAGAGCGCGGGCGCAAAGATATCGTCGCCGTGTTGGGACCGCAAGACAACCCCGCTGTTGTCGACCGCCTGCGCGGCTACCGCACCGTCCTGGGCGAAGACCTCCCAGGCGCAAACGTTATCTATACCGGCTGGAACAGCGGAGACGGCTATCAGGCCATGCACCAGATCCTCGCGCGCGAGATTGCTTTCGATGGCGTGCTCTGCGGATCGGACCGTATCGCGGCTGGCGTCATCACCGCACTCAACGAGGCAGGCCTATCCGTTCCGGCGGACGTTTCTGTCGTCGGCTTCGACGATCACGAGATTGCGGCGCGCTGCGTCCCCGCACTCACGACCGTCCGCCAGCCCCTGCGCGAAGAAGGCCACATGGCCGCCAACATTGCGCTCGACATGATCAAGGGCGCCGAGCCCACCACCTCCGTGATGCACATGCAGCTCGTTCAGAGAGACTCGCTGTAGGAAACTGGGCCGGGCTTTTCGCCAGACAGTTGTTGCGGAAAGCCTGCCCCGTTTTGAGCGCTCATTCTGGGGCACAGTTTCCGTTAGACCGCTCAAGCGGAAACTGTGTCCCATTATTTTGCCGAATTCTGGGTCGCGCTTTCCCAGAGGACCCCCTTTGGGAAAGCGCGACCCGTTCTGGACGCAGATTCCGGGACGTACTTTCCGCAACGCCCGGTCATCCCATGCCCCCACAATCTCGGCGTATAAAAAACGAGGGAAGGCACGTGTCCCTCCCTCGTTACGGGCAATATGTAGCCGCTTGCCTACATCAGGCGCAGGCTGACGTCCTTGAGCTGGGCGCCGCTAACGGCACTCGGGGCGCCCGACATGAGGTCGGAGCCGCTGGCCGTCTTGGGGAACGCCATGACGTCGCGGATGGAATCGGAACCGGTGAGCAGCATGCATACGCGGTCCAGGCCCAGAGCGAAACCGCCCATCGGGGGCGCACCAAACTTGAGCGCCTCCATGAGGAAGCCGAACTGAGACTCGGCGCGCTCTTCGGTAAAGCCCAGGAGCTTAAGCATGGACATCTGCATCTCGGCGTTGTGGATACGCATACCGCCGCCACCGGCCTCAAAGCCGTCCATGACAAAGTCGTAGGTGCAGGAGCCGGCTGCCAGCGGGTCGGCCTCGATCTTGGCAATGTCGGTCTCGGTCGGCAGGGTAAAGGGCTGGTGCTCGGCAGCGTAGGCCTTGCGGTCCTCATCCCAGTGGAACAGCGGGAAGTTGACGACCCACAGGAAGTCGTGGCCCTCGCGCTTAATCTCGAGCGCATTGGCCATGTGGGAACGCATGCCGCCCAGGATCTCGTCGGAGAGCAGGCGCGGGCCGGCGGCGAACATCACAAGGTCGCCGGGCTCGACGTCCATGCGCTCGCGCAGGGCCGCCATCTCCTCGTCCGAGAAGAACTTGACGATGGGGCTGTTGATGGAGCCGTCCTCACGGAAGGCGATCCAGGCCAGGCCCTTGGCGCCAAACGTGGAGGCCACGCCGGCGAGCTTATCGATCTTGGCGCGAGCCCAGGCACCGGCGCCCTTGGCGTTGATGGCCTTGACGACGGAGCCCTCCTCGTTCGCGGCGGTCGCAAAGACCTTGAACTTGGAGTTGGCAAAGATGTCGGTCAGGTCGACCAGGTGCATGCCATAGCGGGTATCGGGCTTGTCGGAGCCATAGGTGTCCATGGCCTCCCAGTAGTCCATGCGACGCAGCGGGGTGGGCATCTCGACACCCATGCGGCCGAAGGCGTCGGCCAGGACCTCTTCGAGCGCGCTCATAACGTCGTTCTGGTCCACGAAGGACATCTCGATATCGACCTGGGTGAACTCGGGCTGACGGTCGGCACGCAAGTCCTCGTCGCGGAAGCACTTGGCAACCTGGTAGTAGCGCTCGACGCCACCGACCATAAGCAGCTGCTTCAGGAGCTGCGGGGACTGCGGCAGGGCGTAGAAGTTGCCCGGCTGGATGCGGCTGGGGACGATGAAGTCGCGGGCACCCTCGGGCGTGGACTTGAACAGGGAGGGCGTCTCGACCTCCATGAACTCACGGTTGTGCAGCGCCTCGCGAATGGCAAAGGTGAAGTCGGAGCGCAGACGCAGGTTGGCCATCATCTCGGGACGACGGAGGTCCAGATAGCGATAGCGCAGACGGGTGTCCTCGCTGGTCTCGATGCCGTCCTCAATCTGGAACGGCGGGGTGACGGACGTGTTGAGCACCTCGGCGTGGTCGGTCAGGACCTCGATCTCGCCGGTCGCGAGCTTGGCGTTGGTGGTCTCCTCGCCACGGGCGCGCACGACACCGTGGATCTTGATGGGCCACTCGGGACGCATGGTCTCGGCGATCTTAAAGGCGTCGCCGTCGGAGTGCTCGGGGTCGAAGGTGAGCTGCGTGATGCCCTCGCGGTCGCGAAGGTCGCAGAAGATAAGGCCGCCGTGGTCGCGGCGACGGCTCACCCAACCGGTGAGGGTGACCTCTTCGCCTACGTTCTCGAAGCGAAGCTCGCCGCAGGTACGGGTGTGCATGGAATGCTCATCGATGGGACGGGTCTGGCTCATACCAGTGATCCTCCTTTATGGATCTGTGCCGCCCCGTGTCGTTCCGGGCGGCGTCGTACAGATTTGCCCAGCCTGCGTAAACCGCGCAGCCAGACATGGCGTTCTATCTTATCGCACCTG
>USAX01000065.1 GCA_900552705.1 uncultured Collinsella sp.
GGCTCATACCAGTGATCCTCCTTTATGGATCTGTGCCGCCCCGTGTCGTTCCGGGCGGCGTCGTACAGATTTGCCCAGCCTGCGTAAACCGCGCAGCCAGACATGGCGTTCTATCTTATCGCACCTGCGCCGATGTGCCGCGGAAAAGTGGCTCCTGCCCAAAGACTTGACGGAGACGAAACAATTGACGCACCGCGGCCGTCGCCAAGGCGTGCCACGTGCGACAATGTGCCCCAATACAACTGCACTCGGAAAGGCCCGCCATGACTGCACGCCTCATCGTTATGGATATCGACTCCACGCTCATCAACCAGGAGGTCATCGACCTGTTGGGCGAGGAGGCCGGCGTGGGCGAGCAGGTAGCGCAGATCACCGAACGCGCCATGCGCGGCGAGCTCGACTTTAAGCAGGCGCTCGAGGAGCGCGTGGGGCTGCTTGCCGGCCTGGACGAGAGCGTGTTCGAGCGCACCTTTGAGCGCGTGACATTTACCCCCGGCGCGTTGGAGCTTGTGCGCTCGGCACACAGCAAGGGCTGGAAGGTCGGCGTGGTGAGCGGCGGCTTCCACGAGGTCGCCGATAAGATCGTGGCTGCCGCGGGTATCGACTTTTGCCTGGCCAATCGTCTGGAGGTCGTGGACGGCAAGCTCACCGGTAAGTTGGCTGCCGACATTGTGACCAAGGAGTCCAAGCTCATCCAGCTGCTGGACTGGGCAGTTGAGTGCGGCGTCGACATGGCCCACACGGTCGCTATTGGCGACGGGGCAAACGACATCCCCATGATCCAGGCCGCGGGCACGGGCATCGCGTTTTGCGCCAAGCCCAAGACGCGCGAAGCCGCCCCGTTTGCCATCGACGAGCGCAACCTGATGCTCGCCATGGACATCATCCTACGCGACTAGCCGATCCGTCTAACAATTGAATCAGTCTGTCCTATAGTTTCCGAACAATTTTGTCTTAGTGTTCGGAAACATACCCTTTGAGTGCTAGACTCTGCGCCGTCGAAGGGAGCATATATGGATAAGCGAGATCTTGAGCAATTGTTGAGCGATGTTGCCGGCGGAGCAGTCACCCCGGCAGTCGCCCTCACGCGCATCCAGACGGCTCCGACCGCCGATTTGGGCTTTGCGCAGCTCGATCTTTCGCGCGGAGTGCGCCAGGGAGCCGGCGAGGTTGTCTACGGGGCCGGTAAAACCGCCGAGCAGATTGCCGCCATTATCGAAGCACTGCGCGATGCCGGCCAGGAGCGCATCCTGGTCACGCGCTTGGATGCCGAAAAAGCCGCGCGCACCGCTGAGCTTCTCGGCAACGACATCGACCTGGGATATGTCCCGAACGCCCAGCTCGCCCTGGTAGGTGGCAAGCCCTCCCCCACCGGCAACGGACGCATCGTCGTCGCCTGCGCCGGCACGAGCGACTTGCCCGTCGCCGAGGAAGCCGCGTTGACGGCCGAGTTCTACGGCAACGAGGTCGATCGCCTCTACGACGTGGGTGTCGCCGGCCTGCACCGCCTGCTCGCTCATGCTGAGGAACTTGCCCAGGCGCAGGTGGTCATCGCCATCGCCGGCATGGAAGGCGCCCTGGCGAGCGTTGTCGGCGGCCTTGTGAGCTGTCCGGTCATCGCCGTTCCTACCAGCGTGGGGTACGGCGCGAGCTTTGGTGGCGTAGCCGCGCTGCTCGCCATGCTCAACTCCTGCGCCAGCGGCGTTTCGGTCGTCAATATCGACAATGGCTTTGGTGCCGCCTACCAGGCAAGTCTTATCAATCATCTGAGCGCCGGCGCGTCCTGCGCCCGCTAAGGAGCATTTCATGTCAAACCATCAGCACACGCTTATCATCGACGGCACCTCGGGCATCAGCGGCGACATGACCGTCGCGGCCCTGCTCGACCTGGGCGCCAGCGAGGAGCATCTGCGCGATCAGCTCGCCACGCTTCCGGTCAGCGGCTTTGAGATTGCCGTGACGCGCGTAAACAAGCATGGCATCGACGCCTGCGACTTTGACGTTCAGCTGGCAGAGGAGCTCGAGAACCACGACCACGACATGGCCTGGCTCTACGGCAACGAAGCGGGCACCGAGCACACGCACGAGCATGAGCACCACCATCATGATCATGGCGAGCATGAACACGAGCACTGCCACGAGCATGACCATGAGGCCCACGGTCATGGCCACGAGGGTCACCATCACGCCCACCACCATCACCACCGTTCTTTGGCGGACGTCACCGCCATCATCGATGGCTCTCAGCTGAGTGATGGCGCCAAGCGTCGAGCGCTCGCCATCTTTACCGCGCTCGCCGCCGCCGAGGCCAAGGCCCACGGCAAAACGCCCGAGACCGTCATGTTCCACGAGGTGGGCGCCGTCGACTCCATCGTCGACGTCTGCTCCGTCGCCATCTGCCTCGATGACCTGGGCATCGAGGACATCGTGGTCGAGTCGCTCTCCGAGGGTCACGGCACCATCCACTGTGCCCACGGCCTTATGCCCATCCCCGTCCCCGCTGTCGTCAACCTGTGCCAGGCGGGCAATATCGCCCTCACGTCCGCACCGGTCACCGGCGAGCTCGTGACGCCCACGGGCGCTGCCATCGTCGCCGCACTGCGCACGTCCGAGCACCTGCCGGTCCGCTACCGCATCGAGGCCGTCGGCTACGGCGCCGGCAAGCGCCCCTACGAGGGCTGCTCCGGCACGCTCCGTTGCCTGCTCGTTCACGCGGACGCATAGCCATGGACGCCCGCAAGGCAAAAAGCCGCACCGCCATCGTCGCAGCATTCTCCGAGCTCCTGCGCGAGGAGGACTACGGCAAGATCACCGTCGGCGACATCATCGCTCGCGCCCATGTTGGTCGGGCCACGTTCTACGGCCTCTTCAAGAGCAAAGATGACCTACTGTCCGAACTCGTGAGCGACATTTGCACCCACGCCCTCGACGACGATGGCACACCGCTCGACGACCCACTCGTGCAGGTCGAGCATATCCTCAACAACCTCTGGGATCGTCGTCAGGGCGTACGCGCCCTCGTAGCCGGCGCCGGCTCACGCGTCTTCGCCGACTGCTTACGCAAGACCATCATGGCCCGAGCAGCCGAAACCGTCCCTACCGACCCAAACGGCCCCGCCGCCACCATGGACCGAAGCTTCCTACTACACCACATAGCCTCAAGCTTCGTAGGAATGGTCCAATGGTGGGCCTGGCACAACTTCCAAGCCCCAAAAGAGGATGTAGCCAAAGACTACCTATCAGCCATAAAACCCCTCTTCAACTAAGTAAGAAGCTCATCCCAAAGCATCACCCCAACCCAGGGCGCCACGCATCCCAAAGTGTCAACAACAGCCCAGCGCCCCTATCAGCAACAAGCCCCTCCCATCCAAATTCAGATATATATGTTGGGTTGCTTGTTCCAACACGACTAAGATCCCGCAGCTGGCCGCATGGGGTAACTTCCCAGCGCATTCCGCAGGACGCAAAAAGGCTCGCCGCACGAAGTGCGCAGCGAGCCTTTTTGCATGTCCGAGGACGCGCTGGGAAGTTACCCCATGCGGCCAGCGGACAACTATGTAGCCTTGAACTAGAACATGCCCAAGAAACCATGCACAAACAGCGCGGCCACAATGGCACCGATAAACGGAGCGATGCCAGGAACAAGCAGGCCGTACTTCCAGTTGTTGTCAGCCTTGTTCTTGATCGGCAGCACCTGATAGGCCATGCGAGGACCAAGGTCACGAGCCTGGTTCATGGCGAAGCCGGTAATGCCGCCCATGCCCATGCCAACGGCCCAAACAATCAGACCGACGCAGATGGCGAGCATCAAAACGTTCTCGCCGGCGCGGCTAGCAGCAGCAAGGATGGCGCTGATGAACACGAAGGTGCAGATAGCCTCACAGAAGAAGTTACGGGCATAGTTCGTACCCTCGGTGGTGGGGTTGGTCGAGAAGATGTTGCGCTGGGCAATGGGGTCGACGACGCCCTCGGAAGCCTTGAACTCATCGGCATACATAAACCAAGCGATTACGGCACCCACAAAGCCGCCGAGCATATCGGCAATCATGAAGGGGATGCAGCTGCTCCACGGCACCAGGCCCACGATGCACTGGGCAAGCACCATAGCCGGGTTCATGCACACGGCGCCGCCAAAGACAAACAGGCAGACCGAGATGCCAAAAGACCAGGTGGTGATGGCAAACATATGGCCGGAGCCCTGATACTTGGTGCCCTTGAGCACGGTATCGCAGTGCACACCCACGCCAAAGACGATCATGAGGGCCGTTGCGCCGAATTCGCAGAGGAGTTTGGTAAGCATAAAACCTTATCTTTCTTGTCGGTTATAAACGATTCGTTTGGGCCACGCACTAGTGCTGCGCGACGACAACGCCCAGGCCATCGGGAATGACGGCAACCTTGGCATCGGCACCCTTCATCTCAAAGGCGAGCTTGAGCGCCTCCTCGATAGTGTTGACCGGCGTCATGTGCATATCCTTGAGCATCTGGTGATCGCACAGATCGGTGACCATGATCACAGGGTGATGCGCCAGGATGCGGGCAAAGATCTGGCTCGTCCACTGGTCGGGCAGGGTCTCGTCCTTAGGACGGTCGATGCAGGCGCGCTCAAACTCCGCCGGATCGTTGTCGGCGATGTTGTGATAGAAGCCCTCGCCACCGTGGCCGTCGGCACAACCGGCGACGTCGATGATCACGCCGCCCTCAGGAAGCGTGGCCTCGGCAGCGCACATGCCCTTCACAGCCTGATAGATGTTCTGGTCGAGCGGGTAGCCGCCGTTGGTGGTGATGGCAATCTCGCACTCGACGGGCTCAACGCCGGCAAGGCTCTTCACGAACTCGCAGCCGGCCTCGTGCGCCTTGTGGATATCGCCGGCAAAGGAGCCGATGACCTCGTGCTTGCCGTTAAGCACCACGTTAAGCACAAAGGCAAGGTGAGCCATCTCGGCGGCGGCGAACATGTCCTCGCTCACGTGGTTGTGGCACAGGTTGCCGGCACGCGAGTGGGAATCGTTCACAAACTGGCCGTTGTGGTTGTACATGATGGTCTTGTAGCTGGCGATGCCAGGCAGGACGGACTTGCGGCTACCAGAGAAACCGGCAAAGAAATGCGGCTCAATGAAGCCCTCGGCAAGCAGCAGATCGCAATCGGCAGCAATCTTGTTGATGATGCACTCGCCACCAGAAGGCAGGGTACCGATCTTTTTCATCATGCTGTCGTCGGTCGCGACATGCATGACGATCTCCTCGTTAGCGACGATCTCCTCGCCGTACTTGTTAACGAGTTCCTCGTGCGTCGAGGGGCGATGCATGCCGGTCGCGACCAGGATGCGCACACGCGCCTCGGGAGCGGCAGCGTGGATGTGATGCAGCAGAATAGGCATCGTCACACGCGAGGGAACGGGACGCGTATGGTCGGAGCTAATGATGACGATATCCTTCTTGCCAGCACAAAGCTCCTCGAGCGAAGGCGAGCCATAAGGGTTGGCAAGCGACTCCTCTACCAGCTCTTCCTGAGATTTTGTAGTCTTAAACTCGTTTTGATGACCTTCCATCACACCCGCGAAGTTCTTATCCTCGAGCTCCAGATGCAACGTCTTGTGGTCAAACGGCAGTTCACATTCAAACAATGATGAGCGCCCTCTTCCTTTCAACTGACACACTAGATAAACCGTTGGAAGGATACGCCGCTCACCGAAAAACACCACCGTCCACCGACTCATTAACACAACGTTCATATTTGACCCACAACAAAACAACCGCGATCCCAAACGAGACCGCGGCCGCTACAGTCGTAAGTCGAGAAGCGCGCCTTTCTTCCCTTCAGCCCGTAATCCGCCGAAGACCGAGGACGAAGGGACCCGATGGGTTTCCCTCTGAATGCATTCCGCAGCACGAAGCCCCATCAAAGTGCGCGAAGCGCGCCATCTTTTCCCCAGCCAGTAATCCGCCGAAGACCGGACATCGCAGGGCCCGCCATCAGCTTACTTTTAGGCACACTCCGCAGGACGCAAGAAGCCCTCGCCGCACAAAGTGCGCAGCGAGGGCTTCTTGCATGTCCGAGGACGTGCCTAAAAGTAAGCTGATGGCGGGCCCGGACGACTACAGGGCTATCGATTACCCCGTGTTCTGCAATCCTGCCGAGACGCCGGTCACAGTCGAAAGAATCAGGCTCATGTACTCGGCCTTCTTCTCCTCGGCCATCTCGTCCTGGTTCATACGCACCTCGCGAAGGGCGCGGACCTGGGCGATGGACAGGGCGTCGACGTAGGGGTTGCGCACGCGGACAGCGCAGCCAAGCACGCGGCGGCGCTGTAGCGGCCACTCGTCACCGACGATGGCAAGGACCCACTTACGGGTGAGCTGCATCTCGGTGAAGACCTTCTCGGACAGATCCTGGCGATCGCCCAGGTGCAGATACATCTTGGCAATGCGCTGGTCGGTCTTGGCGATCGACATCTCGATGTTGTCGATAAAGGTGCGGAAGAACGGCCACTCCTGGTAGGCAGCCTTGAGCTGATCAAGGTCGCCAAGCTGCTCGCAGGCAGTACCCAGGCCGTACCAAGCGGCCAGATTGATGCGCGCCTGGCTCCAGCTGAAGATCCACGGAATGGTACGCAGGTCGTCGAGCGACTTGGCGCCCAGGCCGCGCTTGGCGGGACGCGAGCCGATCGGCAGCAGACCGACCTCGGTCAGCGGCGTCACGGTCGAGAACCACGGTGTAAAGTCCTCGGTGTTCAGCAGGTCCAGATAGCGCTCATGGCTTACTGCGTTGAGCTTCTCCGCCATATCCCAGAACTTCTGCGTGGTCTCGGTATTGGTCTTCTCGACACTCGGGGCCGACTGCAAAAGCGTTGCGGCGGCAACGGACTCAACATGGCGCTGGGCCAGCGTGCGGTTGCCGTAACGGGCAAAGATGACCTCGCCCTGCTCGGTGAGCTTAAAGAAACAGTTGACCGAGCCCTTGGGCTGCGCCAGCACGGCCTTGTTGGCCGGGCCGCCGCCACGGCCCACGGCACCGCCGCGACCGTGCATGAGCACCAGGTCGATATCGTTCTTCTCGGCCCACTTGGCAATGCGCTCCTGCGCGGAGTGCAGCGCGAGCATGGCCGTGGTAGGACCGGCATCCTTGGAGGAGTCGGAATAGCCCAGCATGACCTCCATGCGGCGGTTGGTCTGGGCAAGGCGCTTTTGCACCACGGGCAGCGTAAGCATCTGGTCGAGCACGTCGACGCAGCCCTCGAGGTCCTCGAGCTGCTCGAACAGCGGGATCACGTCGAGCTCGGGAACATCCTCCTCGTGCGCAAAGGACAGGTGGGCAAGCTCAAAGACGTCGGCCACATGCTGGGCGCTCTTGGTGAACGAGATGATGTAGCGGTGCGCCATCTTCTTGCCGTAGCGCTTTTGGATGGAGCCGATAGCACGGAAGGTATCGATGACCTCGCGCGTCATGGGCTGCAGGTCGCCATGGATACCGTTCTCGTGGATATCCTTGAGGGCGCGGGCGTGCACCACGGAGTGCTGGCGGAACTCCATCTCGACCATATGGAAGCCGAAGGACTCGACCTGCCAGATGATGGTCTGGACCGGGCCGTAGGCAGCACGGACGGCACCGCAAGCGGCCAGCGAGCGCTGGACGACACGCAGGTCCTCCAGGAACTCATCGGCGCTGTGGTACATGGTATCGGTGATACGGCGCACGGTGGCGTTCAGACGGTCGGCCATGACGAGCATGACGGCGCGATGCGGCTCGTGCTCGGAGATAAGCTCGGCGCGAGCCGTGTACTGAGCGCTCATCTCGACCTGATGGTTCCACAGGTTCATGAGCTCTGCCGACGGCTTGCTGTAGGCGGCCTCGAGCGTAAGGTTGCGGCCGATGCGGCGGCACTTATCCTCGAGCTTGAGCACCATGTGGGTGAAGTACTTGGCGGCGACCTCGCGGCTCACCTTGGCGGTAACGTTGGGGTTGCCGTCGCGGTCGGAACCGATCCAGCTGCCGGGATGGAAGAACGCCGGGCACAGCGGCGGCACGGTACCGGCCTTGTCGCCCAGCACCCAGTCGTCAAAACGACGGTAGATGACGGGGATCACATCGAACAGTGTGTTATCGAAGATGTCGATGATGGTATCGGCTTCCTCGACCGGCGTGGGCTTCTTGAGCGCGATGGGGCTCGTACGCACCAGAGCGTCGATCTCCTGCAGCATATGGCGCTCGTTCTCCACCAGGTCGGAGCCGCCCAGGCGCGGACGCTCCTCCAGCAGGTTGGAGATACGGCGAATCTTGCCCTCGACGGCCTTACGACGGGCCTCGGTGGGATGTGCGGTAAAGACAGGGTGGAACTCGAGCTTGTCGAGCAGCTCGTTGGCGCCCTCGACACCCATCTCGTTTACCAACTGGTGATAGGCAACGGTGAGTTCGTTGGCGGGATCGACCTCGGTATCGGTCGACGCACCTGCCTCGCGCTCGCGCAGCTGCGCCACGCGGTAGTTCTCCTCCGACAGGTTTGCCAGATGGAAGAAGCTCGTAAAGGCACGGACAATAACCTGCTGCTTATCGAGCGGCAGGCTGTCGATCAGATCGACGACCTCACGAAACGCCACGGCGGTGGGCTCGTCGGCGGTGGGCACGCCCTGCTCGTCGACGGACTCGTCGGCAGCACGGGCGCCGGGGGTTCCGGCATTGGCCACAATCTCGGCCGTCAGGATCTTGTCGAACAGGTCCGCGATCTCGGGATCATACTCGCTAAGCACACGGCGCTCCAGGCGCAGGAACAGCGCCAAGTTGTCGCGCAGCTCCTCGGGGATCTCGATCTCGGCGAGACGCTCCCTGGACTCGGCATTCGAGCCGATTCGGTTAACGAGGCGGTTGACCACGGCAGCGACGCGCGCCGCGGCTTCGGGTACAGACTGGTTGCTTAGGTTCTCAGCCACGTTTCCTCCCATTCCTCCTTCTATGCACGTAACATGCGGTATTCATTATAGGCGCTTGCGAAATACTTTCGATACTGATTGCGCTTTACCACACAAAAGTATTTTCTGCATTGCAAGGGTTTTGCTCTAAATGGTCGTATTTCTCGGTGGACGGCATACACAAACGGGGGCATTCCGCATAAATGCGAAACACCCCCGTAACAATCGCTCGCAATGGACGGGACACTCAAGCGGGTCCGCAGCTCAAAATGATGCGCTACAGGCGCTCGCGAACCGCCTCGACGACGTTGGCCAGATCGGCAAGGACCTCTTCATGGCTCTCCATGTCGCGCACCTTGACCTTGCCGGCGGCAAGCTCGTCGCCACCCAGGACCAAAATGAGCTTGGCGCCAACCTTGTCGGCCTGCTTGAACTGAGCTTTGAGCGAACGACCCTGGTAGTCGGCCTCGGTCACGATGCCAGCGGCGCGAAGCTCCTGCGTGATGGCAAAGACGTTCTGACGCAGCTCCTTGCCGGCATTGGCAACGTAGACGCACGGGGCCTCCTCGGCACCCAAGTCGTTACCAAAGGCCTGCAGGGCCAGCAGGGCGCGCTCAAAACCGACGGCAAAGCCGACGCCCGCCGTGGGCTTGCCACCCTCGAGCTCGACCAGGCCGTCGTAGCGGCCGCCGCCACCGATGGAGCCGACGCCGGCACCGGGAGCCTCGACCTCAAAGACGGTGCGGGTGTAGTAGTCCAGACCACGCACCAGTGTGGGATCCTCGACATACTCGATACCGGCGGCATCCAGATAGCGCTTGACCTGCTCGTAGTGCTCGCGGCACTCGTCGCACAGGTTGTCGCCCATCAGCGGCGCGTCGGCCATGATCTCGCGGCAGTGGTCGTTCTTGCAGTCGAAGGCACGCAGCGGGTTGAGCTCGGCGCGCTCGCGGCACTCATCGCACATCTCGTCAGCGTGATCGAGGATAAACTGCTTGACCTGCTCGCGGTAAGCCGGACGGCACTGAGCGTCGCCCATCGAGTTAATGAGCAGACGGAGCTTGGAAAGATCGAAGCCCAGGCGCTTGTAGAACTCCATGAGCATGATGATGCACTCGGCGTCTGCCGCCGGATCGGGAGCGCCGAGCCACTCGATACCCACCTGGTGGAACTGGCGCAGGCGACCCTTCTGGGGACGCTCGCCACGGAACATGGCCTCGGCGTAGTAAGCCTTAAACGGCGTGGAGCCCTGGGGCACCAGGTTGTTCTCCACGACTGCGCGCACCACACCGGCCGTGCCCTCGGGACGAAGCGCCAGGCGCTGCTTGGGCTTGAGTTTTGTGTCGGTGCCCTCGGTAAAGACGCGCTCCAGGTTGGCGCCGCTAAAGACGCGGAACATCTCCTTGCGAACGACGTCGGTCGACTGGCCGATGCCGTGGACAAAGACGTCCACCTGCTCGATCGCGGGCGTCTCGATGGGCTTAAAGCCAAACGGCTCGAACACGCCGGCCGCAATCTGCTGCATCTTTTGCCAGGCGCGCATCTCGGCGCCGATAAGGTCGCGGGTTCCCTCCGCCTTCTGTGCCTGCATGGGCAAACACCTTTCTTTTGTATCGCGTCATAGGTAGTGGACATTATACGGCACAAAGCAGCAACGCGGCGGCGCGTCTGGCCGAACGCGGGGATGGGGGCCCGTTCGGGCAGATGCGCCGCCGCAGGTTGGGGGACCTTTTCTTCCAGCCCCCTCGGGTGCAGCGACACCTTGGGGAGGGAGGCGAAGGGGTCCTTTTGCAGAAGCGCGGGCGTCCCGCGGAACCGAGTAAGGTGCGCGCCAAGCATCGGGTCTCT
>USAX01000066.1 GCA_900552705.1 uncultured Collinsella sp.
AGCTCAAAGCCATCGATATCGGGCAGCATGACATCCAACAGTGCCAGATCGAACTCCTGCTCCAGGATTGCCTTGGCAGCATCGGCCCCGCTATAGGCAATCTGGACATCAAAGCCCTCTTTTGTAAGGTAGATACCAACCAAGTCGGCGATGGCCTTCTCGTCATCAACTACCAAAATGCGCTCGTTCATGCGTGCTCCTCTCGCGCTCCATTATGCCCGAGGCGACGCACGCCACACACAACAAGCGTGGGTGATTAAGTCGGCCTTAAGCACCCTTGTGCCCGTTCGGGCGCGGATGTGGGCCACGCACGCACGCGATGATCGCCGACGCCGGCAAACGATATACTCTAGTTCCAGAAGAGACCATCCCGTCGAAAGCGAAATCCGTGAAGTCCCTCACCTCTTTTGCAAAGCGCTCAGCCCAGCTTGCCGCCGGCTTTGTCTGCGCTATCGCCCTTGCCGCTGGCGTGCCCACCGTCGCCGGCGCCCAAGTACTCACGACCGACAATGTCTGCGGCAAAACCGCCGATGCACGCGGCATCACGGCCGAAAATCTACCCGATATCGATGCGACCAATGCCTTCGTCATGGGCAAAGACGGCACCGTCTACTATGGGCGCGGCGCCGATGAGCAGGTCAAAATCGCCTCGATCACCAAGGTCATGACCGCAATGCTAACCGTCGAGAATTGCAAGATGGACGAGAAGGTCACGGTGAGCAACGCCGCAGCCACCGTGGGCAATTCAACAGCCGGCCTACTCGAAGGCGACGAGCTCACCGTGAAGCAGGCACTGCGCGGCCTGATGATTCCCTCGGGCAACGACGCCGCCATCGTGCTCGCCGAATATGTGGGCAAGAAGATCGACCCTAAGACCAAAGACGCCGAGGCCACCTTTGTGAAAGCCATGAACGAGCGCGCTAAGAAGCTCGGCTGCACCGGCACGCTTTTTGAAAACCCGCATGGTCTGGACTTTGATGAGTGGGCTGGCGATATGCACTCAACCGCACACGACGTAGCGCTGATGATGCAGGAGGCCATGAAAAACGACACGATCCGCGAGGTCGTAGCGAGCGAGGATTCCTGGATCGAGGTCACGGGCGCCGACGGCACCGACCATTCGCATTCCATGGACACGCATAACTATTTGCTGGGCCAAGATGGCAACATCGGTGGCAAGACCGGCACCACCGACGACGCGGGCTATTGCTTTACGAGCGCCTACAACCGCGACGGCGACGAGATCTACACCGTCGTTTTGAACTCCACCACCACCGACCAGCGCTTTACCGATACCGCAACCCTTGCCAATTGGTACTACGGTCACAAGGTGACGGTCGCAATCGCCAACACACAGGAAAAGACCGCCAACGGCAACCCGCTTATGGCGCGCATTGGTCAAACCGACTGGACGGATAAGACGATCGACGCCACACTCGCCGATCCCACGGCGCAAGCGACCGTGTTTTCCCTTGCCGGCGAGGTGACCGAAAAGGTTAGCTACGACGATCTTTCGGGCACGGTGCATGTGGGCGACAAGGTGGGCAGCGTCACGCTCAAGCAGGACGGCACCAAGATCGCCGTCATGGACCTGGTTGCCGACGAGGAAGGCGCAGGGCCGAATCCCATTGAATGGCTGCTCGTGAAGCTCGATCGCTTGGGCCGTCGCATCGACAACCGCCCACTCACGGCAGAAAGCGAGACCGTCGCCAAGGCGCCCGAGGTGTAGGGCGCAAGAATAATAAGTCCACTGAAAGGAGGCGTCCGAAAGGATGCCTCCTTTTTTGAGGGTTCGAATCCCCAGCCGCCATTCTTGATAATAAAAAGGGCCCCAAATGGGACCCTTCTTCAAATTCGTACTGGCGGAGAGCTGGGGATTCGAACCCCAGATGCCCTTTTGGGGCATACTCGCTTAGCAGGCGAGCACCTTCGGCCTCTCGGTCAGCTCTCCGTAACAGCCGTTCTATAGTAACCAAACAGCCAAGGATGAGCAAGAGGAAATTTTCTAATTGCCTAGCAGCCTTTCCTTCTTGAAAGCTTCGCCTACCCCAGCGAGCGGTTGAGGGAGCCGAGCTCGTCGTTGCCCATGGTGCGCCACATTTGGAAGATACAACCGCGCGCCAGGAAAAAGAAACCGTTGTCGACCAGTTGCACAGCGGCATCTGCCAGCTGATTCGTCACGGCGGACACTGGCGGCAGCTCTAGTCCAGCCTTGTGGATGGTCTCGACCGCTTCCTCGAACGTCGGAGGCTCGCTGACGCCCATCTCGTTCATAAGGCCCTGCATTTCTTCCAGCGCGCTGCTGCCCGACTCCTCGCCGCGCGGCACCAGACGGTAACAAGCCAGCGCCAGGTCGAGCTGATCGCAATTCCAATAGGCAAACGCCAAGCGATAGAACAGGTAGCCGATTGCAGAACGATCGCTGGCAATACGTAGGCCGTGGCGCGCCACCTCGATAATCTCGTCAAAGCGCTCCAGACGCGCAAGCACGTTGATGAGCGCAAAGTGCGACTGCATGGACGAGCGCGCCAGATCGTAAAGATGGCGCACCTCGGGCAGTGCTCGTTCAAAGTCCTCTTGCTCGGCGTAAAAGCTGCAGATCTCGTGCTGGGCAAAGTACAGCGCATCGGGCGCACGAAGGATTCGCACAGAGCGGTCTTCTTCCAACACCGGTAGCACCATGCGCACCAGCTGGTTATCGCAAAACTGCGTTTGAACCGGACCTGTCGCCAAAAGCTCGGCGACGGCGCACTTGGCCTCCAACTCCTCGACAAGACGGGAAAAGCCTTCAAAAGCACCTGTACGGTCGACTTTTGCCTGCTCGCGCAATTCAACAACACGGGCCACGTATGGGTCGTCGTCCTCTTCCATGACCTCCAGCTCGTCAGCCGTATCGGCAAGCAGCAGATCGCGCAGCGCCGGCGGCAGCATGCGATGGTCATCACGCGGACGAGCATGAACCTCCGCCGGCTCAATCGTCTCCGGAGCGGTTGACTCATACGCCTCAAGCACACGCTTGCACGGCATATCGTCCATGTCCATGCTCTCAAGATCCTTGGCGACAGGCACGCAATCGGCCAGATAGGCCGCACGCCCAAAGAAATACGTTGCGACAACGCACTCGCCCTGCTCACTGTCGGGAGCAGCAATCTGCACATAGCAGCGCGTGATGCAGGTGCCCGCGGCAAAACACGCTGCCGCAAGCGTGAGCGCCACGCGCGCATCGTGCTCCGCGGCCCAGATCGTGCGCGTGTCCTCGTCCAGCTCGTGCCAGGCGTCATCTTGAGCGTCGTATTCACGTTGCGGCATGGCATCAACGACAGACTGCCCAAACCGAACGAGCATAATCCCCTCGGCAACGTTTGCCCGATAGGTATAGTCGAGCCGCGTGACCACGTTAAGCGCCTCGACAATACGCGCGAAGCGGGTACGCACATCCCACTCACCGCCCGGCTGACAAGCCACCGTTCCCGGTTTGGACCACGGGTTGTCGCTCGAGGCCGTATCAAGCAGTCGGGGAACATCGTTGGTCGTCTTGGCGATATGCCACGCATCAAAGAGCGCGCAGCCCTCAAGGCTCGGCGAGGATGCCGCAGGGACCAATCCGGCCCCGATGTGCTCAAGGATGCCGGAGAGACGGTTGAGACGGCACTCGATGGCAAGCAGCATGTCAATCTCGTCCTGGTCCAGCAGGCTGCGATCAAAATTGAGATAGAAAAGCTTTGAGCGATCGATGCGAGCCAGGCTCATCTCGGACTTAGCGGCGATGGTGCGCAAGCGAGGCAAGTCAATTTCACTCATAAGGGCGGCGGCATAGCGCTCGATACCGCTCGGATTCTCGGCATGGTCAACGCGGTAGAGCAGCGTCTCGATAGCGTCAGGTAGCGGTGTCGTGTTAAAGCCCAAAAACACCTCGACCGGCTCGGGCAACTTTACGAGCTTGATCTTGTCGACAACGTTTTGCATACCCTCGTCGAGTCCGTCGGCGTCCGCCGTGCTCGCAATGGTATTTTCGGAGTCAGCGAATATCACGTAGCGCAGGAACATCGATGCCATGAACTCACCGTAAGGAAGGGAGCGGGTCGAATTCCATGTCTCGTGATCGGACTGTTCGCGCATGGGACCTTCGGGAGAGCCGACGGTTCGCGCGCACGCGCGCATCGTGCCGTTTGCTCCCCTCACCATAATCTCACCAATACCGGAGTCCGACTCGTCAAGGACCAGTTCCATGTCGGGATCGTTGGGCAGCGGAGCCTCGCTGACGGGGCGGTCCACCTTGTACACCTCACCCGAAACGCTTACGTAGCCCAAAAGCGACACATGGCTTTTGCCAACGAATTCGACGACATAACAAGATTCATGCTGATCCTCGCCAAAGAGTTTCCAGACCACGCCATATGAGCGTCCCGCAGGCTGCTCGGGCATCGCCGGAAAGCGCTTCTTGGGATCGAGAAACCTGAGCTTGTATGTCGGACGCTCTGCCACGGAATATCACCCTGATCGGTCGCTTGAAGAAGGAGTGGTCGCGAATAAGTCGCGACATCTACTCGGAATCTTACACGAGTCGACAGGAAATCGTCCCTTTGGACGAAAGCACTCAAGCTGGCGCAAAAGAAAAGCCCCCGTTGCCGGGAGCTTTAATCTTAAATGGTGCGGCGTATAGGATTCCGCGCATCCGCTGCGCGGATCCGCACCGGCTTCGCCCGCCTGCCGGCGTGCTCGCCCGCGGGCTAAAAACGCTCCGCGTTTTCTTTACGCCCGCGCCTCGACCGAGGTTCGAATCAATGCGGTGTTTACGTAAAAGAAAAGCCCCCGTTGCCGGGAGCTTTAATCTCAAATGGTGCGGCGTATAGGATTCGAACCTATGACGTTCTGATTCGTAGTCAGACCCTCTATCCAGCTGAGGTAACGCCGCGACTTGTTGATTATTATGCACAGGGACTGAATAACGGTCAAGCATTTTTTCAAAAAAAGTTATCGAATTTGATTTTTAATCATTTGGAGGGCTTGGCGCGATCTTCGACGCATCGCGATATAAGAAAAGCCCCCGTTACCGGGAGCTTCAAAGTCAATTGGTGCGGCGTATAGGATTCGAACCTATGACGTTCTGATTCGTAGTCAGACCCTCTATCCAGCTGAGGTAACGCCGCAACGTACGGATTATTATGCACGCGAGCCCCCGATGGGTCAAGCGACAATTAGAAAAAAATTTACGGAGTGATAATTAAGTTGTTCGTGCCTCGACCGTGGTTCGAATCCATGCAGTGCCGGCGTAAAAGAAAAGCCCCCGTTGCCGGAGGCTTTCAATTTCAATTGGTGCGGCGTATAGGATTCCGCGCATCCGCTGCGCGGATCCGCACCGGCTTCGCCCGCCTGCCGGCGCGCTCGCCCGCGGGCTAAAAACGCTCCGCGTTTTCTTTACGCCCGCGCCTCGACCGAGGTTCGAATCCATGCATCGTCCGCCTAAAAGAAAAGCCCCCGTTGCCGGAGGCTTTCAATTTCAATTGGTGCGGCGTATAGGATTCGAACCTATGACGTTCTGATTCGTAGTCAGACCCTCTATCCAGCTGAGGTAACGCCGCAGCGCAAGACATATAAAACCACTTTAGCTTATTGGAGTCAAGCACAATCTCAAACTTTTTTGTGAAACGCAGTTTTGTCATGCTGCTCCGCATATACCGTCGTTCCCCGTACGATCGATTGGCTTTTCGATCACGTCAAACTTAGCATCAAGTTCCCTCAGGAGCGATCTCACCCGCTGGGCACAATCATAATCGGCAAACGAGATACTCAACATGCGAGCAACCTGGTTAGATGTCCGGACCCCATAGAAATGCTCCAGGGCCACAAGCCCCTCGTGCGCCACAAGCGTCTCAACCACATGCGGCGACTCCTCGTAGCACCATTGGGTCAACGGACCCTCGCTCGTCTGTCGAACCACCAGGCCACCCATGCCAGACGGCTCACACGTCACAAGCAGGTACTCCCCGCCCTCGTCGCTCTCAAACAAAACCACCCGATCATCAAACAGCTCCATCGCGTCCCCTTTCTCTCGCTCTTATTTAGCAAAAGCATAGCAGGTAGATGGCTGTATACAGAACAGTTGTTCGTGTGTTTTCTATTGAGCTGTCCGCACAGCATGGTATGGCCGCACACAAAAAGGGCACCCCAAAAAGGAGTGCCCTAGCAAATCGCTTATGCAGCCAATCTACGCGACCGGCTCGATCTTCTCGAGGCCGCCCATGTAGGGACGCAGAACCTCGGGGATCGTGATGGTGCCGTCAGCGTTCTGGTAGTTCTCCAGAATGGCTGCCATGGTACGGCCAGCCGGCAGACCGGAACCGTTGAGGGTGTGCAGATAGCGCGAACCCTTGAAGTTCTCGGGGTCGCGATACTTGATGTTGGCGCGACGGGCCTGGAAGTCACCGCAGTTGGAGCAGGAGCTGATCTCCTTGTAGGCGTTGTAGCTCGGCAGCCAGACCTCGACGTCGTAGGTCTGACGGGCAGAGAAGCCCAGGTCGCCGGTGCACAGGCTAATCACGCGATACGGAAGACCCAGCTGCTGCAGCAGGAACTCGGCCTCGGCGGTCATGCTCTCGAGCTCCTCGTCGGACTCCTCCGGCTTGGCAAACTTGACCATCTCGACCTTGTCGAACTCGTGCTGGCGAATGATGCCGCGGGTATCGCGGCCAGCGGAGCCGGCCTCCTCGCGGAAGCAGGGGGTGAAGGCGGTGTAGCGGCGCGGCAGGGTATCGGCGTCGAGGACCTCACCGGCGTGCAGGTTGGTGAGCACGACCTCGGCGGTGGGGATCAGGAAGTTGTCGCCCGAGACGTGATAGGCGTCGTCCTCGAACTTGGGCAGCTGGCCCGTGCCGAACATGGTCTGACGCTTGACGACGATGGGCGGCCACCACTCCTTAAAACCACGGCTGGTGTGCGTATCGAGGAAGAAGTTGATGAGGGCGCGCTCAAGACGGGCGCCGGCGCCACCGAGAACGGTGAAGCGGCTGCCGGAGAGCTTGTTGCCGCGCTCGAAGTCAAGGATGTCGAGGTCGGTGCCCAGATCCCAGTGCGGCTTAAAGTCGAAGTCGAACTCGCGCGGGGTGCCCCAACGACGGCGCTCGATGTTCTCGTCCTCGTCCTTGCCGTACGGCGTGGCCTCGCAAGGAATGTTGGGCAGGTGAGCCATGAAGTCGTACTGCTCCTGCTCGAGGGCGGTGCGGCGCTCGGCCAGACCGTCAATCTTCTCGTTGACGGCGCGCACGGCCTCCTTGGCGGCCTCGGCCTCGTCCTTCTTGCCCTCCTTCATCAGGGCGCCGATCTTCTTGGACTCGGCATTGCGCGTGGCTTGAAGTTCCTCAACCTCGGTGATGACGGCACGACGCTCGTCGTCGAGCTCAAAGAACTTCTCGCGATCCCAAGACGTCTGGCGGTTAGCCATGGCGACATCGATGGCATCGGGGTTCTCGCGAACAAACTTGATATCAAGCATTAGATCCTCCGGCGATATACATTCCATTTAGGTTGCAACCTTGTACATGTATGGGCAAGTATATACTTATGAGCGTTTACGACCCAACTCAACTACGCAAGAAGGCACCCAATGGACGCAGTTTTTTCCTTTTTGTTTGGCACCCGCACCGGTTTTGCCATCCTTTTCGCCGGCGGCATCCTGCTGTTTGCGATTATTGCCTTTGTAATGGAGAAGCGCACCCATAAGATGTATGTCGACCGCGGCCCCAAGTCCGAGGACGAAGAAGACAGCTTCTGGGACTAACCTGCCAAAAAGGGACAGGTTTATTTTGGCCGGTTTTATCTGGGCAAACGCAAGTGCCCCGCAACTGGAATTGAGCCAGTTGCGGGGCACTTTTCGCTAAAAGGACAAAACCGCAGGAAAAACCTGCCAACATAAACCTGTCCCTTTTTTGGTCGGTTTTACTGGAGGGTTGCGTCGATTGCCTTGACTAGGGCGCTGCGCATGCCGGCGTCCTCGAGCGCAACGACGCCCTTGATGGTGGCACCACCGGGCGAGCATACGGCATCCTTCATCGCCGCAGGATGCTGGCCAGTTGCAAGCTGCAGCTTTGCCGTACCCAGCACCATCTGGCTCACAATGCGATAAGCATCCGCACGCGGGATACCGTGCTTGACCGCCGCATCGCCCAGGGCCTCGATTGCCATGGCGACAAACGCCGGAGCGCAACCACCCACCGTGCCGCCCACAAACAACAGGCTTGTGTCGAGCTCGACGACAGCGCCAAGCTTACCGAGCAGGTCGAGCACCACAGCACGCTGCTCGTCGTTAAGCGTCGAAGCCTTCTCGCAGGCGATGACGCCCTCGCCCACCGAAACCGGCGTGTTGGGCACCGTCGAGATATGCGCGACGCCCGGCAGGACCTGCTCCCACTTGGCACTGTCCCAGGTCCAGGCAACCGACAGAACGACCTTTTTGGCAAGAGCATCCTTGAGCGGGGCGAATACCTTCTCGATCATGTACGGTTTGACCGCAGCGACCACGATATCGGATGCGGCGACAACCTCGGCGGCATCGTGGCAGGCGACCATGCCGCGCGCCTCGCAGCGCTCAACCAGTGCGTCGTAGCGACCCGCGCAGGCGCACATGTCGCTCGCAGCTACACCGGCAGCGATCCAGCCATCGGCCATAGCGCTCGCCATATTGCCAAAACCGACAAATCCAATCTTCATATCGCATAGTCCTTTCAGACACATTCCTCAAAACGAAAGGTATTGTCCCACGCCATTGTTTCGTATTGCCGACCTATTTGTGATACGGCTCGCCACGACTGATCTTGCAGGCACGGTAAATCTGCTCCAGCAGCACCACACGCGCCAGGTTATGCGGCAAGGTAATGCGTCCAAAGCTGAGCATCTCGTCGGCTCGTGCGCGCACGTCATCACTCACGCCGTCCGAACCGCCGATTACAAAGGCAATGTCGCTGCTGCCTCGCAGCATAAGATCGTCGAGCCTCGCCGAAAACTCCTCGCTCGAGCGCTCCTTGCCCTCGATAGCCAGCAGGATCACATGCGCTCGAGATGGCAAGGCGGCAAGAATCGCCGCCCCCTCCTTGTCGCGCGCGGCATCCACGCCGCCCGCCTTAGCCGGGTCGATATCGGCCACCTCGCGGATATCCACCTTGGCATAGGCACCTAGGCGCTTGGTGTACTCAGCGCACGCGTCCTTCCAAAAGCGCTCCTTGAGCTTACCGACGCAAACGACGGTGTATTTCACGCGCGTCTACTCCTTCGAATCGTTTTGAACTTTGCCGGCGGCCAGCATCTGCTCGAACATCGAGGCCGACTGCGAAAAGTCGCTCGGCAGCACGACCGTCGAGGTTTTACCCGTGCGAGCGAACTCCGTCATCATCTCGGACCACTGCGTAAACATGAACAGTTGGTTGGCCTCGTCATTGCCGACACCCGTCTCCTGGATGATCTCGAGCGAATCTTTGATACCCAGCGCGATGGCCTTGCGCTGGTTGGCGATGCCCTCGCCCGCCTTTTCCATAGCCTCGGCCTCGGCGGTCGCCTCGGTGACGCGCTTGATGCGGTCTGCCTCGGCGAGCTCCTGTGCCGCAGCGCGCTTGCGCTGGGCGGCGTTGATGTCGTTCATGGAGTTCTCAACCTCGGTCGGCAGTGCGATTTTGGTGATGAGCGTCGACACGAGGGTGAAGCCGTAGGCGGCCATCTGCTCGGAAACGGTAGCGTTGACATCCTTGGCGATGTCATCCTTCTTGGCAAAGACCTCATCGAGTGTGTAGACGGGGATGGAGGAGCGCAGGGCGTCGGTGATGAAGTCGCGCATCTGGTCGACGGGCTCCTGCAGCATATAGTAGCTCTTGTAGATGCCCGAATCTGCCGGGCCGGCGCCCATGTCATAGCTCACGTGGTACTGAGCGGAGACCTCAAGGCCAATGGTCACGTTGTCCTGGGTCTTAACGTCGATGCCAAAACCATTTTTCATGGTGCGCAGACTCACCGTGGCGGCCTTGCGGTCAATCACGGGCACCTTCACGTGGAAGCCCGCGTTGACGATACGATTGAACTTACCCAAGCGCTCGATGATCACAGCGTGCTGCTGCTCAACGACGTAGCAGGCGTTGGAAAGCAACAGCAGCAGGATGATGATGGGAATCAAAAGGCTCGTAAGGGCAGCGATGATACCGGAAAACAGCATGGTCTCTCCTCTGATAGGCACACGTTGCCATTAGGATACCCGTCCAAGGAGATCGTGCATAACAAAAAAGCCCCCATTGCTGGGAGCTCTTTCAATCAATGGTGCGGGCGAAAGGACGTCCGCGTATCCGCTTCGCGGATCCGCACCGGCTTCGCCCGCCTGCCGGCGGACTCGCCAGCTCGCTAAAAACGCTCCGCGTTTTCTTGACGCTCGCTCCTTCGCAGGTTCAAGTCCCCGCGATGGGCCCATAACAAAAAAGCTCCCATTGCTGGGAGCTCTTTCATTCAATGGTGCGGGCGAAAGGACTTGAACCTTCATGGGGTTGCCCCCATACGGACCTGAACCGTACGCGTCTGCCAATTCCGCCACGCCCGCGTGCAGGAATTAGAATAACGGAGCGCCACCGCGAACGCAAGAACTATTTTTGAAAAAGTTTGCAGGCATTTTCCCAAGCGGCATGCGCGATTGTTTCGGCGTCCTCACCAGTGCGATCGACACGGTCGTTAACCAGCGCGTTTGCCGTAATGGAGATCATTGC
>USAX01000067.1 GCA_900552705.1 uncultured Collinsella sp.
AAGCTCATGAAGGGCTTTGCGCCGATCGTCAAGCTGTCGTAATCTCGGCGGCCCCGGACAGGCACCATGGACAACGTCGCCTGCTCGGACAGTCCTGCTCGCGCGGAGAGCACATTAAGTGCTCTCCTTTGCGTGCGGAACTCGCGATCGACGTTGTCCATGGCGCCTGTCCGGGGCCTTGGGTAACGTTGCTTGCGAGCGTCGCTCTGCTCGGTCGCTTTTTGGTCTGGAGAGCCGGGTGGGCTGAATAATTAGACATGGCAAGGGGCTCCCCCGTTGATGAGCGGGAGTGCCCCTTGTTGCGTTTGGGTTGTTACCTTGTGGTTTTGGTGATTGAACGTTTTATACTGTTCAGTATAATTTTAGATAGTAACTAAAACGTTGGTGAAATGAAAATGGTGATAGGGAGTGTTAATATCCTGTCCCCCGAAACGCATCTTCTCCTTAGAGCTCGCTATCGATCCAAGGCCGGTAGAGGTGCAGATTCCCCGTATGTATTTCGAGCGGTTTTCGCTTCATTTGGCGCAGCTTGGCACGTCTGAGCAAGGTGGCTTTATTGTTGCCGAGCCAAAAGAGCTGCCCAGTGTTATTTCGGCACGAAACATTGTTGATGCCGTGCGCAAGGTCGATGCTCGTCCGGTGGCAATTTGCTGGGATGCCATGGATTTGGGCTTTATGCATGCGCTGGCTTCGGAGGGAATTGCATATATTCGAGATGGGCAGAATGCGTTTCTGCCGTTTATGGGTGCCTTCATTTCTGATGAGATACTGAACGCTCCCTCTGCAGCCCCGCTTTCACCCCAATCCCAGCGAGTCGTATTAAATTACATTGCAGGGCGATGGGTTGACTGTTCTGCCGGCGACCTGGCGCGCCTGTGTGGTAAAAGCGCGGCGAGCGTAAGCAACTATCTTTCAGAAATTGCCGCTATAGCTCCTGGATTGATTGTGCGGGATGGCAAAAAGCGTATATTGCACGACACCGGGTTGTCGACCGAGACGTTGCTAGACGGGTTTGAGGACTACCTTCGCTCGCCAGTTATAGAACGCATCCGGCTTAAGGAGGCAGTCGACAGGGTAGATTTGCGGGCCGTTGATGCGCTGCTTTCCGGCGTGTCTGCCCTTAGCTATATGTCCGACCTTGCTCATGATGGCTCTGCCCCAACCATTGCTCTCGAAAAGTATCAGCTAGAGGCCTTAAAAGAGCGTATGGGTGACAGATGGCTGGAGGCCCAGTGGTACGAATCGGCTGCTATCGAGATTGAGGTTTGGTCGTATCCCGTGGACGAGCCGTCCGATGTTAGCTTTGACACCGCGGGCCTGCAATGCGTTGACCCGTTTTCCTTATATGTTGCCTGCGCGAAAGCAGACTACAAAGACGACCGTCTGCTCGATGCGGTCGAACAGCTCAGGAGGACGATATGCCAAAAGTAAGGGGAATAGAGCGATTTGCCGCTGCCATGAGCAATTGCGAGGGCGGCTATGTCCTTATTGGCGGAGGAGCCTGCAGCGTTCTATTTGACAGCGAAGGTGATTCATTTAGGGCTACCGAAGATTTGGATGTTGTTGTAATTGTTGATGGAAATAGCATCGAATTTGCCACTGCATTTTGGACATTTATCAAAATCGCTGGATACGAGATTGGAAAAGTCGGCGATGGAAAGTGTACTTACTATCGATTCCGTTTACCCGAAGGATCAAGGCAGGCCTTAGATTGTCCCGGCCAAATCGAGTTGTTTGCCCGGCATCCAGACTTTACGCTTGAAGATGAAACGAGCGAAGTGGCTCCTCTATCCTTTGACGGAGCGATATCGAGTCTCTCTGCCATTATTCTCGATGATGGCTACTATGAGTTTATTCGTGATAACGCAACGAACGTAGGGGGCGTCACGTTGCTCGATGCACTCCATATCATTCCCCTTAAGATGCGTGCGCACATTGATATCAACAGAAGTTATGAGGAAGGACGTCGTTGCAATAGCATTGATCGACGAAAGCATCGTTCGGATGTTGCTCGGCTTGCTGGTTTGTTGCCGCCTTCGGCTCGTTTGGAGCTAACAGAGCAAATGAGGATTGACGCAGAGGATTTTTTTGCGGACTTTTCTTCTTATGTAGATCGGCAGACCAACCGTAAGGAAAGGACACGACTTCAGGACACGTTATCGTTTCTGGAGAGGGTCTATTTGTAGGCGTCGTGATTCGTTATATATGGCAAGGGGCTCTCCCGTTTGATGGGCGGGGGAACCCCTTGTTGCTTTTTGATTGTCGTAACTAGCCAGAGGCTCGCCGGGACGGGCGCGGGGTTTGGCCGATCGCGAGTTCCGCACGAGCCGGAGAGCACTTAATGTGCTCTCCGCGCGAGCAGGACTGCCCGAGCAGGCGACCAATCCCCGCGCCCATCCCGGCGAGCACTTGGGGACCGGTGGCTTACAGGTGGCTGATGATCAGTTCCATCTTGCCTTCGAGGTCGATGGAGGTGACGGTGCTGGGGGCCAGGAGGTGGCTTCCCTTGTGGACGGGGTCGCCGCAGACGGTGCCTTCGCCGTCGATGACCGACAGGCACATGAAGGGCCAGCGCTGCTCGAGGGTCTTGCTGCCGTCGACGCGCACGCGATCGACGGTGTAGCAGGGGTTGGACTCGAGCTCGGTCACGCCGTCGACCTCGGGCGCGGCCACGGTGCCGTCGGTCGGCGCCTGAACATCAAAATCGATGCAGTCGAGGCTCTGCTCAATATGCAGCGGGCGCAGCTTGCCGTCGGTGCCGGGGCGGTCGTAGTCGTACAGGCGATAGGTCACATCGCTCGACTGCTGCGTCTCCAAAATGAGCGTACCGGTCTTAATAGCGTGCACGGTACCGGAGTCAATCTGGAAAAAGTCGCCCTTGTGAATCGGCAGCACGTTGAGCATGTCGTCCCAGCGGCCATCTTCGATCATCTGCGCTGCCTCGGCGCGGTCCTTGGCGCGCTGGCCGACGATGATCGTGGCACCGGGCTCGCAGTCCAGCACATACCAGCACTCGGTCTTGCCCAGGCTGCCGTTCTCGTGCTCGGCAGCGTACTCGTCGTTGGGATGAATCTGGATCGAAAGGTCGTCCTTGGCGTCCAGAATCTTAATGAGCAGCGGGAACTCCTTGCCCTCGCAGTTGCCAAAGAGCTCACGGTGCTCGGCCCACAGCCACGACAGCGTGTGGCCGGCATACGGGCCCTCCGCAATCTGGCAGTCGCCGTTGGGATGGGCCGAGATGGCCCAGCACTCACCGATGGGACCCTCGGGAATGTCGTAACCAAATACGGTTTCGAGCTGGCGGCCGCCCCAGATCTTCTCGTGGAAGATCGGCGTCAGTTTAATCAAATCGGACATGTTCATACCCCCATGGTGTTGTGCGGCTGCCCACTCTAAACGAGCCATAACGAGCGCCCGCATGACTACAAAACTATGCCAACGTTACGTTGTGCAGCTCAAAGCGGTCACCAACGTTGCGCGAGATCGAATGCTCAAAGGCGGTGCCGCTATCCAAAAAGCCAATCTGGTTGAGCTCGAGCAGGGGAGAGCCGGGTTTGGTGTCCAGGCGCTCAGCCTCTTCCTCGGTTGCCGCTACGGCGCGAATGGTGCGGTGGAAGCTCGAAATCTTCAGCCCGCATTGCTCGCGGATGAAGCTGTAGACCGATCCATACAGGTCTTTCTTTTTAAGGCCCGGAATCAGCTCGAGGGGCATGTAGGTGTACTCGATAACGATGGGCTTCTCGTCGACCTGGCGCACGCGCACGATGTGATAGGCAAAGTCATCCTCGGCAATTCCCAGCTGAGTCGCAACCTCTGCCGGCGGATTGACAATCGAGAAATCGTAGACCACCGAGGTTACCTTCTCCCCGCGGTGCTCATACGAAAAGCCCTGGGCGCGGTCGTTCTTGCCCTGGAAAAACGCCTTGTCGGGAAGCCCCGCCGTGTCTTTAACGTAGGTGCCCGATCCGCGCCGGCTGGTAACAAGACCCTCTTCGGTGATCTGCTCGATAGCTCGTTTGACGGTGATTTTGGAAACGCTATAGAGCTCACAGAACTCAACGACGGTGGGTAGCTTGTCGCCCGGTTTAAGAGCGCCATCCTCGATGCTTCGACGGATATCTGCAGCTATCGCCTCGTATTTGGGAATCATGGAACCTCCTTTCCGACATATAAGAATACGCAAGTAAGTATAACCCCCAACGAGGCACCCATATTACTTTTATATAAGAAGTCCGAGAAAGAAAAAACAAAAAGACGCTTTACTTTAGAAATTAGAGCGCTATAGTTGTACGCAACGAACGGAACCCTGCCGCCGGCAGGGCCGACCGTTTGGGGACGGTTTTGTTTTGGCGGGCTGGATACCCGGATAACCGGTGCGCGCCCGCGCCGGATAACTTGCCAAAGCAAACCCGTCTCCAACCGAAAGCTCTAGACACGAAAGCGAGGACTTTGATGGCTCAGTATCAGCTGCCCCGTGACTTCTTCTTTGGCGCCGCTATGTCCGGCCCGCAGACTGAGGGTCAGTGGAACCAGGGCGGCAAGCTCGAGAATCTGTGGGACACCTGGTCCATCCAGGATCTGGGTTCGTTCTACAACTGCGTTGGCTCTTATGCCGGCAATGACTTTATGGCCAAGTACCGGGACGACCTTCGCATCATGAAGGACCTGGGCCTGAATACCTATCGCACTTCCATCCAGTGGAGCCGTCTGCTCGATGCCGACGGCAACCTCAATGAGGAGGGCGCTGCGTGGTATCACGAGCTGTTCCGCGCCTCTCGCGAGGCCGGCCTGGAGCCGTTTGTCAACTTGTACCACTTTGACATGCCCACCTACCTCTTTGACCGTGGCGGCTGGGAGAGCCGTGAGGTCGTCGAGGCTTACGCGCATTACGCCGACGTCGCCTTCCGCGAGTTTGGCCAGGAGATTAAGTACTGGTTCACCTTTAACGAGCCCATCGTCGAGCCCGAGCAGCGTTATCAGGAGGGCGTGTGGTTCCCGCAACTCCACGACTTCAACCGCGCTCGCGCCGTGCAGTATCACATCTCGCTGGCACATGCGCTGGCCGTGGCCAACTATCGTAAGGCCTATGACGAGGGCGCTATTCGCGCCGATGCCAAGATCGGCATGATTAACTGCTTTACCCCGGTCTACACCAAGGAGAACCCCAGCGAGGCAGACCTCGAGGCCGTGCGTATGACCAGCGGTATCAACAATCGCTGGTGGCTCGACCTTATTACCAAGGGCGAGCTTCCCGCCGACGTGCTCGACAGCCTGGCCGAGGGCGGCGTTAAGCTCCCGTTCCGTGCCGGCGACCAAGAGATTCTCAAGCAGGGTGTTGTCGACTGGCTCGGCTGCAACTACTACCACCCCACGCGTGTTCAGGCGCCGGCGAGCAAGGTCGACCAGTACGGCCTGCCGCACTTTGCCGACGAGTACGTATGGCCCGACGCCGTTATGAACGAGAGCCGCGGCTGGGAAATCTACCCGCAGGGCCTCTACGACTTTGGCATGGACTGCGCTAAGAACTACCCCGATCTTGAGTGGTTTGTATCCGAGAACGGTATCGGCATCATGGACGAATACAAGAACCGTGACGCCGAAGGAACCATCCAGGATGACTACCGCGTCGACTTTGTGCGCCAGCACCTGGAGTGGGTCGCCAAGGCAATCGCCGAGGGCGCCAAATGCCGCGGATACCATTACTGGGCCGTCATCGATAACTGGTCTTGGGCCAATGCCTTTAAGAACCGTTACGGCTTTGTCGAGGTCGACCTCATGGACGGCTACAAGCGTCGCCTTAAGAAGTCGGCGGCCTGGCTCAAACAGGTCGCCACGACCCACGTGGTTGATTAGCGACCGGGCGAACGCCCAGACCGCGCGCCGCCGCGCGCAAAACATGGCACATCTGGTGGCAGAGGGCGACAGACCACCGTGCGCATAGGAAAAGGCCGGATTTGAAAGTTAGGAGCAATCATGGCCAGTGACAACGGAAAGAGCTTCCTCGACAAGTTTGCCGAGGTCTCTGCGAAGGTGGGAAACCAGGTTCACCTGCGTTCCCTGCGCGATGCCTTCGCGACCATCACGCCGCTCTATATCCTTGCGGGTATCGCGGTTCTTATTAACAACGTCGTGTTCCCCCTGTTCCCGCTCGATGCAGCGGGCCTTGCCAACCTTCAGACCTGGGGTTCGGCAATTACGCTGGGCACCCTCAACGTCTCTGCCATTATCTTGGCCGGATTGATTGGCTACAGCCTCGCTAAGAACGAGCGCTTCGATAACCCGCTTGCCTGCGTGGTCGTCGCCATCTCTGCTTTCGTCATCATGATGCCGCAGCAGATCACCGCCACGCTTGCCGCCACGAGCCCGCTGCTCACCGACAAGATCACCTCTGCCGAGGTCACGGGCGCCCTTTCGACTGCCAACACCGGCACCAACGGCCTGTTCGCGGCTATCATCATCGCCCTGCTCTCCGTCACGCTCTTCATTAAGATTTCCGGCGTCGAGAAGCTTAAGGTCAAGCTGGGCGAGGGTGTGCCTCCCGCGGTCTCCAACTCCTTTAACGTCATGATCCCGATGCTGCTCAACCTCTCGATCTTCGCCATTGCCGCGGCTCTGCTCGCCGTGTTTGCCGGCACCGATCTGTGCACCATCATCTCCACGTGCATTTCCAACCCGCTCAAGAGCATCATGAACGCCGGTCCGTGGGCTGTTATCCTCATCTACACTCTTGCGAACCTGCTGTTCTGCGTCGGCATTCACCAGTCCACCATCTCTGGCGCTACCGTCGAGCCGATCCTGACCATGCTCATCGTCGACAACATGGCTACCTTTGCCGCCGGCGGCACCATCCAGCCCGATCACTACATGAACATGCAGATCGTCAACAGCTTCGCCCTTATCGGCGGCTCGGGCTGCACCCTCATGCTCCTGCTCGATACCTTCCTGTTCTCTAAGAACAAGGCTTCCAAGACCGTTGCCAAGATGGCTATCGTTCCTGGCTTGTTTAACATCAACGAGCCGGTCATCTACGGTTACCCCGTCGTGTACAACCTGCCGCTCATGATTCCGTTCGTGCTTCTTCCCGACCTGTTCATCGGCATCACCTATGGCCTGACCTGCGCGGGCATCATCAGTCCCTGCATCGCCCAGGTGCCTTGGACCATGCCTCCCGTCATTAACGCCCTGCTTGCCACGGGCTTTGACTGGCGCGCCGGCGTGTGGCAGGCCCTCGAGCTTGTCATCGGCATGGCTGTCTACCTGCCTTTTATGAGGATCTCCGAGAAGGCCATCGCCAAGCAGGAGGCCCTTGCCGAGCAGAACGCCTAAACGGTTCGTTTTCCCTTCCACCGTTGCGGGCACCGGTACGCGGTGCCGATGCCCGCGGCTCTCCTCTTGTGTGAAGACGCAGGGGGTGGGTACAGTAGCCGCAAGGAATAAAACCAGTTGTCGTCTGCGTGCCGCGCAGTTATAAGGAGGAAACCATGAAGAAGATCATGCTCTGCTGCAATGCCGGTATGTCCACGAGCCTGCTGGTCCAGAAGATGCAGTCCGAGGTCGCAAGCCGTGGTCTGGACATCGAGGTCGAGGCCCGTCCTATGAACGAGGCTCACGATCACCTGGACGAGTGCGATATCTTGCTGCTCGGCCCGCAGATTGGCTACACCAAGGGCGATTTTGAGAAGGAGGCCGCTGGCCGCTTCCCGGTTGAGGTCATCAACATGGTCGACTACGGCCGCATGAACGCTGCTGGCATCATCGACCACTGCGTCAGCGTGATGGGCTAGGTGCAGCGCATGGAGGATATGAACGAGCTGCAGATGACCTGCTTCGAGATCATCAGTTTCGTCGGAACCGCCAAGAGCATGTACATCAATGCCGTGCAAAAGGCCAAGGAGGGCGATTTTGACGCCGCCGAGGAGCTTATTAAGCAGGGCGACGAGGCTTACAACGGTGGCCACGATGTCCATATGGGGCTCCTTAAAAAGGAGGCCAACGGCGAGCGTAACGGCGAGGCCCCGCTGATTCTGCTGCATGCCGAGGACCAGATGGCCGGCACCGAGACCATGCGCGTCATGGCGACGGAGCTCATCGAGGTCCACAAGCTGCTGCAGGCGCTTAAGGCCTAGTCGGCGTTATCGCCGCGATGGACCGCGGTCCAACAGACAACACAGTCCCTTTGACGGGCGCCGGGAGTCTCCGCCTCCCGGCGCCCTTATATTTGGCGAAGGCCCTGCGCGACCTTTTGAGCGGTCGTTTGCGTTTTCCCAGATAAAACCTGCCAAAACAAACCTGTCCCTTTTTGGCAGGTTTTTGTCTTGGGAGCGGTACCATACAGGCAATGTTTAAACGAGAAAGGTGGGCTCCCATGGAACCTAAGCAGTACTATATCGGCATCGACGTCGGCGGCACTTCGGTTAAGGAGGGCCTGTTCGACGAGGACGGCAACCTGCTTGCCAAGGCCAGCGTGCCCACGCCTCCCATCGTTGATGCTGCGGGCTTTGCCGCGGTGACCGAGGCTATCGACCAGGTGGTCGCCAAGGCGCAGATCCCGCGTGCCTTTGTGGCGGGCATTGGCCTGGCCGTTCCGTGCCCCATTCCGGCTTCGGGCGATGCCAAGGTCAAGGCCAACATTGCCATCAACCTGCCCGAGCTTAGGATCGCCATCCAGGAGCACTGCCCCGACGCGGTCGTTAAGTACGAGAACGATGCCAACGCCGCTGCCATGGGCGAGGCCTGGCTCGGTTCTGCCAAGGGCGTGCAGAACGTGGTGATGGTCACCATCGGTACCGGCGTGGGCGGCGGCGTTATCGTCAACGGCGACGTGGTGTCGGGCGTTGTGGGCGCCGGCGGCGAGATTGGCCACATGTGCCTGAATCCCGACGAGGAGCGCACCTGCGGCTGTGGCGGCCATGGCCACCTGGAGCAGTATTCCAGCGCCACCGGCGTGGTGAGCAACTACCTAGCCGAGTGCAAGAAGGCGGGCGTCGAGCCCATCGAGCTCACCGGCCCCTCCGATTCCAAGGACGTGTTCCAGGCCTGCCGCGAGGGTGACAAGCTCGCGCTGGCCGCGGCCGATACCATGGCCGATTATCTCGGTCGTGCTCTGGCGCTTATCGCCAACGTGGTCGACCCCGAGATGTTCCTGATCGGCGGCGGTGCCTCTGCCTCGGCCGATGTCTACCTCGATGCGGTTCGCGAGCACTTTAAGCAGTATGCGCTTTCCGCCTCTCGCGAGACGCCTATCGAGGTCGCCTCGCTCGGCAACGACGCCGGCATCATCGGTGCCGCCTACGTAGCCCTGCGCGCCGCCGGCAAATAGCTGGTGCAAGGGGGACAGGTTACTTTTGCGCCAACATGGTGCAAGGGGGATAGACTTCCCCCAACGCTTGCCCCAAATTGCGTCGCGGCCCTTCCATCTCATAGGGTTCGGCGTTAGCGTGCTACCATAGCTACGTCCAAGTACACATATCAAGTGGAGGATATCCATGGCAAACGTTCTTGTCTTTGGTCACCAGAATCCCGATAACGACGCCATCATGAGCGCCGTCGTCCTGTCCCAGCTGCTCAACCAGGTTGAGTATGCCGGCAACACCTACGAGGCCTGCGCCCTTGGTCAGCTTCCGGCAGAGTCTGCCAAGCTGCTCGCCGACGCCGGCATCGCCGAGCCCCGCGTGATTGATTCCGTCGAGGCCGGTCAGCTCGTCGTCCTCACCGACCACAACGAGTCCGCCCAGTCTGTCGCCGGTCTTAAGGACGCCACGGTCTTTGGTGTCGTCGATCATCACCGCATCGGCGACTTCGAGACCGCCGGCCCGCTGCACTACATCTGCCTGCCCTGGGGCTCCAGCTGCACCATCGTCACCAAGCTCGCCGACGTGCTCGGCGTTGAGCTTTCCGACGTCCAGGCCAAGCTGCTGCTCTCGGCCATGATGACCGATACGCTCATGCTCAAGAGCCCCACCACCACCGCCGTCGACCGCGTCGTCGCCGCCAAGCTCGGCGAGCAGGTGGGCGTCGACCCGGTCAAGTTTGGCATGGAGGTCTTCCTTACCCGTCCGTCCGGCTCCTTCACCGCAGCCGAGATGGTCGGCAACGACATCAAGATGTTTGAGCCCGCCGGCAAGAAGCTGCTCATCGGCCAGTACGAGACCGTCGACAAGAGCCGTGCGCTTGGCATGATTGACGAGATCCGCGAGGCCATGCGCGCCTACGCCGCCGAGAAGGGTGCCGACGGCATCGTCCTGTGCATCACCGACATCATGGAGGAGGGCTCGCAGGTCCTGCTCGAGGGCGAGACCGAGGCCGCTCAGAAGGGCCTGGGCATTGCCGACGAGCACGACGGCGTCTGGATGCCGGGCGTCCTCTCCCGTAAGAAGCAGGTCGCTGCCCCCATCATGGCCGCCTGCTAGGTTTAGTTGACCGAACGCCACGACCGGATCGCGGACGCCCCGCGCTCCGGTCGTTTTTTGTGCACGGTGCCGCGTCGTCTCTTGGACAGGCGTGCCCGTGCCGTTGAGCAAATAATGTTCAACCTGTGGTTCCGCTTTTCGGCCACGCCTGCGTGCTTGTCGTGCAGGGTAGGCTAGATGCAAGCGTAATACGTT
>USAX01000068.1 GCA_900552705.1 uncultured Collinsella sp.
AAGGCACTCGACACCAGCGCGATGCCAATAACACCGCACATGAGGGCTCCGGCAAGCGACAGACCAGCGATAGAGATAATTAGCAGTAGGACGGCGGGGACGATAGCAATCGTGCCCAGAAGACCGCTCACCCACAGGGGCATGGGGCGCTGGTGGAGCATGCCGGCGGCGCTGGCGGTTGCGCGCGGAAAGACGAGTTCGAGCAGTAAGGCGACAAAGCAAGTCGAGAGTGCCGCGGCGACGATACCGCCGATGGCATCGTTAACGGTGGAAGTATCCTCGCTCTCGGTGCGGTCGATCTTGAGCGCGCCGGCCTCGGCTCCCGCGGCGCGCTCGGGGTCCTCGGAGACGTGCGCGTTCACGGTGCCGGTGATGTGGGCGTTCTTGCCCAGGATGAGCTTATCGGCCCAAACCTCGACATCGCCCTCGACGGTGCCATCGATAGTCACCGTATCGCCCGCAAGCGCTGCCGACTTGGTAGAGCCGCGCAGGGCAACCGTCTCGCCTATCGCATAGAAACAGTTGGCGGTGCTGTCGGAATTGAGCACGACATGCTGGCCGGCAACGGTCACGCTGCCATCAACCGTAGTCTTGGCAATGTCGATGGTGCGCGCCGCCAAGCGGACGGCGCCGCCCACCGTGCAGTCGCGGATGGAGAGGCTCTCGCCTGCTGCAATTATGTCGCGGCCGATGGACGCATCGTCCAAGTTGAGGGCCTGACCTGCCCAGTACAGGTCACCTTCGACGCCGGACGAATTGGCGTCATTGTCGGTCGCAAGTACGTTGCCTGCGGTGTCTGTGCCGGCGAACGACGCCGTGGGAAGTGCGGTGACCGCTAGGGCGACGAGCGCGAATAGGATCGTGATGCGGACCCACGCTTTACGGCGCTGGGTCGACGGGAATTGATTGTGGGGCATAGTGAATCCTTCGTCAGATGCTCGACATACACCTAACAGGGTACCCAACGCGTGGGCGCTCTAAAAGAACCTCTCGGTTGCATTTCGAAGGGTCGTGCCGTGCTGTTTACTTTTTACGGTGCAAGAAGCGCGCGATATCTTCTTCGGTGGGGCTTTTGATGTCAAAGCGCAGCGAGAGCCAGCGCAGACCCATGGTCACGACAACGCATACGACCAGCGCGGCGACATTGCTCATAATGCCGCTCATAACGAGACACACATAGCTTGTCGATCCGGCGATGGCGGCGATGGCATAAAAGTTAGTACGTTGGAAAATGCCCGGAACCACGCCCATAAAGCCATCGCGCAACATGCCGCCGCCCACCGCGGTGAAAAAGCCCATCATGATGCACACCGCCGGTGCAAAGCCGTAGACCAGCGCCTTGTCTGCTCCAGTGGCGGCGTAGATGCCGACCGAGATGATGTCGAGCAGGGGAATGAGTTTTTCGGGCTTGTCGACGATTGCCGGGAAAATATAGATGATGGCTGCCGTGGCAATGGAAAGCGGCAGCGCCATTGGCTGGTTGAGGATGTAGACGTTGCCCACCTGCAGCGTCATGTCGCGTAAAAGACCGCCGCCCAAGCCACAGACCACGGCGAGCGCAACTGCACCCACCAGGTCGAGTTTGTGCTCGCGCGCGACCAACACGCCCGAGATTGAAGCCGCGACGACGGCGAACATTTCGAGCCAAAACGGGATGGCGACCATGGCATCCGTGGCGTGTGAGGTAACGGTCATAGCGGCGACGACGGGCAAGATGGGGTCCTTTGGATTACGGATTTGGACAATGCCCGTACATAGTACATGTTCGGCGCCGATTGCGACCCTATTGCTCGGCAAACGGTCGGGACTGGGAACGGTCATGGGTACCAAACATATACATCAGCCTTCAAAGATGTCGAAAAATGTCGGTTTTGGAGGGTGACGTACATGTTTGAGATTCAAGGCGAAATCGAAAGCAATGGGGGGCGTGGCTGAATAGGAGGGATGTCCAAATTTTGAGCAGCGCTCAAAATTTATCCGGTCGGCTTACGCCGACCGCGCTGCGCTAAAAACGCGCCACTGGCGCGTTTTCTTTACGCTTTGCGCCCTGGCGGGTTCGAATCCCTCCTCCTCCGCCGTATTTGCTTGTAAGGGACTCTAAACAAAAAAGCCCCCGTTTTCGGGAGCTTTCTCAACCAAAATGGCGGAGGAGGAGGGATTCGAACCCTCGTGACCTTATACAGGCCAAACGGTTTTCGAGACCGCCGCATTCAACCACTCTGCCACCCCTCCGCGTGGGGTAAAAACAAAGCAGGCTCGAAGGCCTGCTTTGGAATTAACTGGCGGAGAGTCAGGGATTTGAACCCTGGAGACGCTTTTGACGCCTACACGATTTCCAATCGTGCTCCTTCGGCCACTCGGACAACTCTCCGTTAAATGCGAAAGTCAGTATACACGAGGAACCGCAAAGTGCAAACAGAAAAGTTGGCATTTTTTAAAACGCTTGGCCGCGCTTGTCGTTGCAGTGGGGTTTGAGGTGCCAAAAAACGGCTTCCGACCAGCGTGGTTGATTAACTCAATTGTTCAAAAGGGGTATTCATAAGCGACTTGGCAATGAATTTAAAAATCTTTGGGTGGCGCTGTGGACCACTGGTATGCATTTTGCGACCACAGCCTTGTGCCCGTTGACCTGTGGCTTGGCTCAGCTTGTCCCCGCGGCGTCGTATCTTGTCCACAAATCCGTCAAGCACTTGGTCAGCATTTGGTTGGAAGACGCATGAAACGTCGTGCGAGTATGGGCATATGTGGAGGTCATGAGGTTGTAGCTGCATATTCTTGCGGCCTAGGAGGTTGAAAGATATTATTACCAAGTCTTTTCCTGCTTCAGGCGCACCTTCACGACCTGAAGCCACATTTGCCCAGAGGAGGTGACAATATGAAGGCTTATGAACTGCTGTTCTTTGTTGACCCGTCGCTCGACCCCGAGACTCGTCTCGCTGTTATGAAGCGTATCGATACCACGATCGCTGAGGGCGCTGGCAAGGTCGACTCCGTTGACGACTGGGGCAAGCGCAAGCTCGCCTACGAGATCAACGACCTCACCGATGGTGACTACACCCTCATCAACTTCCACGCAGATCCTACCCAGATCGCCGAGCTTGATCGCATCCTGCGCATCACCGACGCTGTGGTCCGCCACATGATCGTCCGTCGCGACGACCAGGAGTAAGACTGTCGTTTTGGACTGGGCTTGTGCCCCAAGAGGAAGTAGTGAGTTATGAGCATCAATCGAGTGAACATCACCGGTAACCTCACCCGCGATCCCGAGCTGCGCGCCACCGCCGGCGGAACCCAGGTTCTGTCCTTTGGCGTCGCCGTCAACGATCGTCGCCGTAACGCGCAGACTGGCGAGTGGGAGGACTATCCCAACTTTGTCGACTGCACTATGTTCGGCACCCGCGCCGAGGCCGTGAGCCGTTTCCTGGCAAAGGGAAACAAGGTCGCGATCGAGGGCAAGCTGCGCTACAGCTCTTGGGAGCGCGACGGCCAGCGCCGGAGCAAGCTTGAGGTCATCGTCGATGAGATCGAGTTTATGAGCTCCCGTGGTGGCCAGGGTGGCTACGATCAGGGCGGTTATGCCCCCGCAGCTCCCGCGCCTGCAGCACGTCCTGCCGCACCGGTGGCTACGCCGCCCGCGGTCGACGTCTACGATGAGGACATCCCGTTCTAAGGGTTGTTCACCTATTTTTGAGTGAGAGGCGGCTTCGGTTCGCCGAAGTTGCCAAATGAAAGGTATTTTGACATGGCTAATGATTTTTCTGCACGTCAGCCGCGTCGTAAGTACTGCCAGTTCTGCAAGGAGAACACTGAGTTCATCGACTATAAGGACACTCAGCTTCTCCGTAAGTACATGACCGATCGTGGCAAGATCAAGCCCCGTCGCGTCACTGGCGCTTGCACGCAGCATCAGCATGACATCGCCAACGCCATCAAGCGCGCCCGCGAGATGGCTCTCCTGCCGTACACCGTCCCCGTGGTTTCCTCTCGTGGCAACCGCGACCGCGGCTAAGAAGGGAGACGCATCATGAAGGTTATTCTTCTCGATGAGATCAAGGGCAAGGGCGGCGAGGGTGACGTCGTAGAGGTCGCTCAGGGTTACGCTGAGAACTTCCTGTTCCCCAAGAAGCTCGCTGTTGCCGCCACCAAGGGCAACCTCAAGCAGCTTGACGAGCGTCGCAACAACATCGCCAAGCGCGAGGCCGTCCGTCTGGCTACCGCCAACGAGACCAAGGCTGCCTTCGAGGGCAAGACGGTCACCGTTGACGTCAAGGTCGGCGACGAGGGCATCCTCTTTGGCTCCGTTACCGCCGCTATGATCGCTGACGCCATCAAGGCTCAGCTCGGTATGGACATCGACCGCAAGCGCGTCGAGCTCGGTAAGCCCATCAAGGTTGCCGGTGCCCACACCGTTGCCATCTCGCTGTACCGCGAGATCAAGGCCGAGGTTGTCGTTCTCGTCGGCGTTACCGCCGAGGAGCTCGCTGCCGAGGCTGAGGTCGAGGAGGCCGCTGAGGCTGCCGAGGCCGAGACCGCCGAGGTCGAGACTGAGGCTGCTGCCGAGTAGCATTTGCTGCAACGCAACAATCTTGTTCTAAGAAGGGCGCTCTGGGAAACCAGGGCGCCCTTTTGTTTTTTGCGCTGAGTGAGTGTCATGGTGAACGTTGCGTCGAAGTCCTATATACAGGACCGTTCATCCGTTTGGTTCGGTGATGATTGGCGGCGCGCGGCGCGTTTTGGGACCGTGGCTGATACTATGGATGCTCGCAAGCGATATGAATGAGGATGCTCATGGCATATGACGATAGGGAGACCGGGCTGACGGTTGAGGACCGCGGCTCCAAGTTGGGTCTTCCCCAAAACCAAGATGCAGAGGCCAATGTACTGGCCGCCATGCTGCTATCGCCCGAGGTGGTCGAGGAGGCCCAGGTCGAGCTGCAGCCCGATGACTTCTACCGGCCCATTCATAAGACCATCTATACCGCGATGGTCGATATGTACAACAGCCGCATTCCCATCGACTCCATCTCGCTGATCGATTACCTGCGAAGCATCAACAAGCTCGATGCCGTGGGCGGCGAAGCGTACATTTTGGAATTGATGGGTCAGACCCTGTCGCTCGTCAACTGGCAGCACCATGCCGCTATCGTTCGCCGCGATTCGATGCTGCGTGAGCTGATCGGCGCCACCAACGAGATCAACGCGCTGGCATACAACGCCCCCACCGACACCAAAGAGGTCGTGGAGCTGGCCGAGAGCAAGTTGCTCAAGGTCACGGCGCGCGAGGTCAAGTCGAGCTACAAGACGCTGACCGAGTTTATGGTCGAGGCCTATAACGAGGCCGAGGAAGTGTGCCAGGCCGGCGGCCAGGCTGCGGGCGTGCCCACGGGCTTCCCGTCGCTCGACCGCATGCTCATGGGTTTTCGCGAGGGCCAGCTCATCATCATCGGCGCCCGCCCTGCTGTGGGTAAGACGTCGTTCGCCCTGAACCTGGCGCTCAACGCCGCCGCCGCCGGTTATACCGTCGGCTTCTTCTCTCTGGAGATGTCGGGCAAGGAAATTGCCCAGCGTCTGATTTGCGCCTACGCCATGATTTCGATCAGTGACTTCCGCATGGGCCGCATTAGCCCCGAGCAGTGGGCCAATATCAACGAGGCCACGCAGACCTTGTCCAAGCTCGATATTCTGATTGACGATACGCCCGGCACCACGGTGACCGAGATCCGCGCCAAGAGCCGCCGCATGCTCCACAACAAGGAGAAGGCCATCATCATCCTGGACTACCTGCAGCTGGTGAGTCCTCCGCCGGGACGCCGCTCCGAGAGCCGTACCGTCGAGGTCTCGGAAATGTCGCGTGGTCTGAAGATCATGGCCAAGGAGCTCAAGATCCCGCTCATCGCGCTGTCGCAGCTCTCGCGTCAGGTCGAATCCCGTACCGGCAAGCGCCCGCAGCTTTCCGACCTTCGTGAATCGGGCTCCATCGAGCAGGACGCCGATATCGTTATGTTCTTGGACCGCTCCGCCGACGAGGCCGAAGCCTCGCGCGACGATCGACCCGACGAGGGCGTTACGCGTATCGTCGTGGCTAAGAACCGTTCGGGCCCGATCGGCGACGTCGACCTGATGTTCCTGCCGGCATCCACCAAGTTCTATGAGCTTGATGGGGCACATGCCGAGGAGTAGGACAGGCGCCCGTTGCACGGGTATACTGGAAATGTTTTGTGCTTCTGCGTGCCGGCGTGGCGCGTAGACAGTCCATGAATGTAAGGAGTAAACATGCCGTCAACCGTTTTGGTCGGTGCCCAGTGGGGCGATGAGGGCAAGGGTAAGATTTGCGACCTGGTCGCCGGCGACTTCGATGCCGTCGTGCGCTACTCGGGCGGCAACAACGCCGGTCACACCATCGTCGTCAACGGCAAGAAGTACGGCCTGCACCAGGTGCCCTCCGGCATCATGTATTCCGACCACGTGTCGGTGATCGGTAACGGCTGCGTCGTCAACCCCAAGGTTGTCCTTGAGGAGATTGACATGTTCGAGGCCGACGGCATCACCACCAAGAACCTCAAGATTAGCGGCAATGCGCATGTCATCATGCCGTACCACATCGATCTGGATGGCGCCTTTGAGCAGAAGCTCGGCAAGAAGAACATCGGTACCACCAAGCGCGGCATCGGTCCGTGCTATCAGGACAAGATGGCCCGCATTGGCCTGCGTATGCAGGACATGCTGGACGAGGCACTGTTCCGCGACAAGCTGGAGACCGCTCTTGCCCGCGTGAACCCCGAGCTTGAGCTCATCTACAACCTGCCCACCTACACCGTGGACCAGATTTGCGACGAGTACCTGCCCATGGCCGAGCGCCTGCGCCCCTACATCACCGAGACGAGCTTGCTGCTCAACAACATGATCGACGAGGGTAAGGACCTGCTGTTTGAGGGCGCCCAGGCCACGCTGCTCGACATCGACCACGGCACCTATCCGTACGTGACGTCTTCTAACTGCACCGCCGGCGGCGCCATTACCGGCTCCGGCGTGGGCATGAAGAACGTCGACCGCGTGCTGGGCGTCATGAAGGCCTATATCACCCGCGTCGGTTCGGGCCCCATGCCCACCGAGCTTTCCTATGAGTCCGAGGCCGGTCACACGCTGACCGAGGAGGGCTATGAGTACGGCGTGACCACCGGTCGCCGTCGTCGCTGCGGCTGGTTCGATGGCCCTATCGCCAACTACGCCTCGCGCGTCAACGGCCTCACCGATATCGCCCTGACCAAGCTCGACGTGCTTTCGGCCTTCGACACCATCAAGGTGTGCGTGGCCTACGACGTCGATGGCGAGCGCTACACCAGCGTGCCCGAGCATCAGGTGCGCTTTGAGCATGCCAAGCCCATCTACGAGGAACTCCCCGGCTGGAAGTGCGACATCACCGGTTGTCGCAGCTTTGATGAGCTGCCGCAAGAGGCTCAGGACTACGTGGCGTTTATCGAGGATCTGGCACACACCCGCGTGACGTTCATTGGCGTTGGCGCTGGTCGCGAGCAGATCATCAACCGATTCTGGAAGTAATCGGGACTATTTGGTTATTGCGATATACCCCTTTGCAGCCCAAGCGGGCGGCCGAGGGGTATATTTGCTTGCAAAGGGCTCGCGCGGAGCGAGCCATTCATCCATAGAGGAGGCACCCTTGAAGGCGGACACTCAAACCATCGACATCCTGTTGTTGGGCAGCGGCGGCCGCGAGCATGCTTTGGCAGCTAAGCTCGCAGCATCACCGCGCGCCGGCAAGCTCTACATCGCGCCGGGTAACGGCGGCACCGCGAGCTGCGGCGAGAACGTTGTTCTCGACGACTGCGATCCTGCGGCCGTGGCGGCGTTTGCGCAGAGCCACGGATGCGGACTCGTGGTAATTGGCCCCGAGGCTCCGCTCGTGGCGGGCGTGGCCGACGCCGTGCGCGCGGCAGGTATTCCCTGCTTTGGCCCGGGTGCCGAGGGTGCCCAGATGGAGGGTTCCAAGCTGTTCTCCAAGCAGCTCATGGAGCGTGCGGGCATTCCGACGGCAGCCTATGGTTCGTTTACCGACGAGGCTTCGGCTCTCGCCTACGTGCGCGAGCAGGGCGCTCCGCTGGTCGTGAAGGCCGACGGCCTTGCCGCGGGCAAGGGCGTTATCGTGGCGACCGAACTTGAGCAGGCCGAGGAGGCCGTGCGCGAGTGCTTTGGCGGCACCTTTGGCGATGCCGGCAACACCGTGGTTATCGAGGAGATGCTCGTTGGTCCCGAGTGCTCGCTGCTCGCCTTTACCGACGGCAAGACCGTGCGCCCCATGGCCACCTCGCAGGACCACAAGCGCGCCCTCGAGGGCGACAAGGGCCCCAACACCGGCGGCATGGGCGTCTACAGCCCGGTGCCCATCGTGACCGACGAGGAGCACGCCACCATGGTGGCGGTCATGGAGCAGACCGTGGCTGAGCTTGCCGCCGAGGGCATCGACTACCGCGGCTGCCTGTATGGCGGCTTTATGCTCACGCCTGCCGGCCCCAAGGTGCTGGAGTTCAATGCCCGCTTTGGCGATCCCGAGACGCAGGTCGTGCTGCCGCGCCTTAAGAACGACCTGGTTGAGGTCATGCTCGCCTGCGCCAACTGCGAGCTCGATCAGATTGAGCTCGACTGGCGTGACGAGTGGGCTGTGGCCGTTGTCCTGACGAGCGCGGGCTATCCCGGCAGCTACGAGAAGGGCAAGGTCATCACCGGTATCGCCGATGCCGAGGTCATGGAGAACGTGACCGTGTACCACGCGGGCACTGCCGTGGTGGACGGCCAGCTCGTGACCAATGGTGGCCGCGTGCTTGCCGTGACCGCTCTGGGTGACACGTTCGAGAACGCTCGCAACCTTGCCTACGAGGCCTGCGAGAAGATTGATTTTGAAGGCAAGACCCTGCGCCACGACATCGGCCTGCGCGCACTGCGCGGCCGCGACGCCTGGGATGCCTAAAATCCGAGAGGAATGAGACGGATGGACGAGAAGAACGAAGAGCTCGTGGATGCGCAGATCGTTGAAGAGGACAGCCGCATGTATGGGCACGCCGAGGGCGAGCCTGGCGGCGAGGTCGCTGACGAGCCGGCGCTGGTGCTGGGCGACGACGACCCGCACGATGCCGAGCTGCACGAGAAGATTCTTTCGGAGGAGTGCGCCTGGAAGGGCAAGATCCTCGACGTCCACCGTCTTGAGGTTGAGCTGCCCAACGGTCGCCGCAGCGCCCGCGATATCGTTCGCCATTCGGGTGCGGCGGCCGTTGTGGCGCTGACCGAGAGCGGCAAGATCGTACTGGTGCGTCAGTACCGCACCGCCATCGACCGCGTGACGGTCGAGATTCCCGCCGGCAAGCTCGATCCAGGCGAGGACCCGCTCGATTGCGCCAAACGCGAGCTGCATGAGGAGACGGGCTTTAGGGCAGGTCGCATTCGCTTTTTGACGTCGATTGTCACGTCCTGCGGCTTCTGCGATGAGATCATTCATATCTACCTGGCCACCAAGCTCGAGTTCGACGCGCCCAACCCCGACGATGACGAGTTTGTCAACGTGGACCTGGTGCCGCTGCACGAGCTGATCGACGCCGTACTCGACGGCAAGATCGAAGACGCCAAGACCGTCGTGGGCGCCTTGGCCTGCGATAGCATCGCGCACCGCTTGGGCGGGACCGAGCTCTAGGTTACGCGGTTTTACCAAACCGCGTAACGAGTCGACGCTGCAAACGCCCCTAAGCGGCAATCTGCCTTTCAATCGTCGCTCGCGTACCGAAGTACGCGTCGCTCCTCTTTCAAGGCACCTTGCTCGCTTAGGGACGTTTTCGCTGACGCTGCCAGAACATCGGCGTTATGCTTGTTGGGACGCTTTGTTTTCAGCCTGACCGGTTCAACCGGATTTCTCACGCTATTTATTTCTCTTCGAGGATTGCATGTTTAAAAGGTTTCTCTCGTATTACGAGCCCCAGATGGGGCTTTTTGTTGCCGATACTGTTTGTGCTCTGGTGCTTGCCGCCATTGACCTGGCGTTCCCCATTATCCTGCGCAATTTGACCGGTGGGCTCTTTACTCAGGGTCAGGCTGTCATTATGCAGGCGCTCGGCATGATTGCGGTGGGCTTGGTGCTGATGTATGCCGTCCGCTGCGCCTGCCGCTATTTTGTGAGCTATTGGGGTCACGTGATGGGTGCGCGCATGGAGTCCAAGATGCGCGAGGACCTGTTCGACCAGTATGAGCGCTTTAGCTTTGCGTACTTCGACCGTAACAGCTCGGGCGACATGATGAGCCGCGTGGTCAACGACCTGTTCGATATCTGCGAGGCGGCACACCACGTGCCCGAGTGGATCATCATCTGCGGCATCGAGATTATCGGCTCGTTTGTGATCCTCTTTACCATCGCCCCGGTGCTGGCGCTTGCCATGGCTGCGGTGACAGCAGCGTTTTCGGTCATCATGTTTTGGCAGAACATGCGCATGCGCGAGGTCTTTAGCGACAACCGCAAAAAGATCAGCGGCATCAATGCGCAGCTGCAGGATTCGCTGGCGGGCATGCGCGTGGTCAAGAGCTTTGCCAATGAGGAGACCGA
>USAX01000069.1 GCA_900552705.1 uncultured Collinsella sp.
TTGCCTTCTACGGTTTTTGCGGCTGGGTATGGGAGTCGACAGTCTGCGCCATGCTCAACCACGGACGCTTTGCCAACAGCGGCTTTTTGCTAGGGCCGTGTTGTCCCATCTACGGTGCGGGCGGCATCGCGTGCTGGTTGCTGCTGCGTGGAATCCCAGACGCCTCGAGCCAGTTTGTCGCTGCCGCGCTCGTATGCAGCGTGATCGAATATAGTGTGGGCGTGCTGTTGGAAAAAACGACGGGTGCCCGGTTTTGGGATTACTCGCATCTGCCGTTTAACCTGCACGGACGCATCTGTCTGTACTGGGCATGCGCGTTTGGCTTGGGTGCGCTGTGCATTTGTCGTTTAGTGGAGCCGGCATTGCTGGGGCTGCTTGGCCATCTGCCGGTGCTGATTGTGCGGCTGTCCGCCTTTATCGTCGCGGTCACGATGATGGTCGACGCGGCGTGCTCGTTGGCGAGCTGGCGCCGCCTGTCCGATCAGCTGGAGCGCGTGCGCGCCGACCTTGCCGACCGCATCAACGAGTCGCTTGCCGATGCCTCCGACTCCATGCTCGAACGTATTCCCGATTCGACGATTGACTCGGTGGCGCAGACGCATATCCGTAGCCGTGCCGTTAACGCGTGGCTGGCCGAGCTGGGCGACGCGGCGCTCGATGCCCTGCGCGAGAAGGCTTCGATGCCGACGTTTATCTCGGATGGTGCTCGCGGCCTGGCGCTTGCTGCCCGCCGCGTTGCCGATGCCGCGCCGAGCATGCCGCGTCCGTCGCTCAGTCGTCGCCTTGCCGGCAGGTGCATGAGCCGTCCGGTGCCGAGTGTGTCACTCAGCCGCCGCGACCTACGCTTCTTCAATGCCTTCCCGCGTCTGCGCATCAATCGCTACGAAGGTGTCATTCGGGCCACCGATCTCCGCGACCGAGCTCGCGAGCTGTTCCGGCGCTAGCCAGAGCGGAGCCAAGCGCGCCCTTCTCGTTCGCACGTTTCCCGTTCGTTTCGCGCCCGTTGCCGTGCCGTTTCCAAGATTGCGGCACCGTTTCCATTCGACAACGCAGCGTTTAACAACGCCGTATCTGGTCTACACCAGTTGGCCCTCGGCCGCATCATGAGCGCCGACAACGTTCATGCGACCAAGGGGGAGCGAATGTACGATACGGGATCGACAACGTTTATGCTCATCTGCACCATGCTCGTGTTTTTAATGACACCGGGTCTGGCGTTTTTCTATGGCGGCCTGTCCAGGCGCAAAAATGTCATCAACACCATGCTTATGTGCTTTGGCGCCATTGGCCTGGTTGGTGTGCTGTGGATTGTTGCTGGCTGGTCGCTGGCCTACGGCGGCGACGGTTCCAGCCCGTTTATTGGAGGCCTTGACCAGTTGCTGTGCCTACCGGTGCTCAACCAGGTGCTGCAGGCGGCCGAGGGCAATGCTACGGATGGTGCCGTCTACCCTCAGATCATCAACATCGCCTTCCAGATGGCGTTTGCCATGATCACGGCCGCTATCGTCACAGGCAGCCTGGCCGGCCGCGTTAAGTTTGGTGCCATGACGGCTTTCCTGGGCATTTGGCTGCTCGTGGTTTACGCGCCGCTCGCCCACATGGTTTGGGGCGGCGATGGCTCCTTTATCGGCGACATCATCGGAGCGCTCGACTTTGCCGGCGGCGACGTGGTGCACATTTCGTCCGGTCTTACGGGCCTGATTCTCTGCTTAATGCTCGGCCGTCGTCGCGGCTTTGGCATGATGAGCTACCGTCCGCATAACGTGCCGTTTGTGGCGCTGGGCGCCGGCCTGCTTTGGTTTGGTTGGTTTGGATTTAACGGCGGCAGCGAGTTTAAGGCCGACGCCGTGGCGGCGCTCGCCATCCTCAACACCGTGACGGCCAGCGCGGCGGGCATGGTCTCGTGGCTTGCCGTCGAGCGCGTGCACACCGGTCGCCCCACGCTGGTGGGTGCCAGCACCGGTCTGGTCGCGGGCCTTGTGGTGGTCACGCCGGGCGCGGGCTTTGTCGAGCCGTGGGCGGCGCTGGTTATGGGCCTGATCGTATCGCCCGTCTGCTACCTGGCCATCAGCCATCTTAAGACCAAGTTCGGCTACGACGATGCGCTCGACGCGTTCGGTTGCCACGGCATCGGCGGCATTTTGGGCGGCGTGCTCACGGGCCTGTTCTGCGTGCCGGAGCTTTCGTGGACCGGTAAGGGCGGCCTGTTCTACACGGGCGACGTGTCACTGCTCATCTCGCAGATCTTAGGCATTGTGGTGACGGTCGCTATTGTGCTGGTGCTCGACTTGGTGATCGCCGCGGTGGTCAAGGCGCTGTTCCACGGTAGCCTGCGCGTGGACGAGGCCGACGAGGCGCTGGGCCTGGATGCGAGTCAGCACGGCGAGAGCGCGTATCCTTCTTTCTCCGGACTCGATTAGCAGCTTCCCCAAGCACCGCACCTTGCCGTTCAATCGTCGCTCACGTACTTAAGTACGCTTCGCTCCTCTTTCACGGCAATCTGCGGCACTTGGGAAACCTGCTAAGACCAGTCAGTTGAACTTTTTGATCTCTGAGGTTGGTTTGCGGCACCTGGGAAACCCGCGTCTCATGTAAAGGGATACGTTGATTATTGAGAGGAATTCATTATGAAAAAGATCACGGCTATCGTGCGCCAGGAGAAGCTTGAGGTTCTTAAAGATGCGCTGTTTGCTGCTGATGTTCGCGGCATGACTATCAACCAGGTGCAGGGCTGCGGCGCACAGCATGGCTGGAAGGAATACGTGCGCGGCAACGAGTTGCTTGTCAACACGATCCCTAAGGTGCAGTTCACCCTTATCTGCGCTGATGAACATGTCGATGGCATTGTCGACATCATCTGCAACGCCGCCCGCACCGGTGCCGTTGGAGACGGCAAGATTTGGGTCGAGCCGGTCGAGGATGTTATCCGCATCCGTACCGGCGAACACGGCCCCGCCGCGGTGTAGAATCGACCGTCTGCCATCCGCAACGTTAAAATGCTGCAATGAGGCACAAGGCTTGCGTTGCGGATGGGCGGATTATGGGTCGCAATAAATATCCCGAGGAGACGGTCGCGAAGATTCTCGACGCGGCACTGGAGCTATTCTGCGCACAGGGTTATGAGGGGACGAGCATTCAAGATATCGTTGACCGTCTCGATGGCATGACCAAGGGCGCTGTCTATCATCACTTCAAGAGCAAAGAGGAGATTTTCAACGCCGCATTTGATCGGGCAATGGCTCCGATTGTTGAGCACCGTCGCTCGATGCTTGGCGTCGGTAATATGACCGGCGCCCAAAAGCTAAAAAGGCTTTACGCTTCCGAGTCCGTTGTTCCGCAAATTGAGCTATGGGCACGTATGCGTCCTGCAGCAGATCCGGTAAAAAGCTCGCGTCTACTGGCGATGCAGTACCAGGGCTCGTTTGACGAGTCAGCCGATGGCTGTCTCTTGCCAGTGATCGAGGAGGGCATCGCCGACGGATCCATTGCGTGCGAATGCCCGCGCGAAGCGGCGGAGGCCGTATCGTTGCTGGCGAATCTCTGGTTGCTGCCACTGTTTCGTCCGCTTGAGCCCAAGGATCGAATGCTCGCTCGCGCTCAATGTTTGGCGCAGATGGCCGCCGCGGTGGGACTCGATTTGGGTGAGGAAGTGCTCCAGACAACGGCACGGATTTGGGACGTATGGGACCGTGCCGGGTGGTAATATAGATACCAACGGTATGTAATTGATTTGTGAGGGCAGCTCAGGCTGCCCTTTTCAAGTCGATAAATACATACTAGCGGTATGTATGGGGGCGGACTTATGGCTGGGCTGAGAGACGTCAGCGTCTCGTTGAAATCAAAAACAGTGCGGTCAATCAGGCTCGCGGAACTTCTGGTTGCGCAGCTGTGCACGTATTCGATGCTGTCGGCGCTGTGCTTTGCGTATCCACTTTACTTGTTCGATTGCAGTGGATCGTCAACGTTATATGGCGTCGTCGTGGCGATAGCGTTCATACCCGGCGTACTCGCAGCTCCGGTTGGCGGAATCTTGGCGGATCGGGGAAGACATCGCGAGGTCCTCGTGGCCCTCGGCATTGCTCTGATGACTGCATCGCTGCTGTCTATCCCCATGAAGCGCTCGTTGCCTCTTGCGGTCGTCGTAGTAGCGATACTTTGTGTTCAATATGGTGTTCAATCGCTGCTAAAGCCAATGCTCCAAATTGAGACGGTGCGCATGGCGGGTGAAAAGAAGGTTGAGCGGGCCACTGCATTGGTTTCGCAGGTGACCATGGTGAGCAATATCTTGGGTCCTGTGGTCGGGACGGCAGTCTATGGGTGCTTTGGCATCGATGCTCTTTGCACAACCGCGTCGGTGGCGTTTGCGATTTCAGCTCTCTTGTTTGGGGTCGCACTCAAGCAAAATGCCTCATCTGAAACGATGGGAGACGGCGCGACTCGCACGACATGCCGAAACGATTTTCGGGAGTCGATTCGGTATCTGTTGCAAAATGCATCATTGGTCGCTGTGATTTTGCTTGCGGCCGTTTTGAACCTTGCGTTGGTTGGGCTAACGATTGGCGCTCCCATTATTGTTACAAAGCATCTCGGCATGCAATCGTCCTGCGTTGGGATAGTTGAGGTTGCTCTGGGCTTGGGTGGTCTTACTGGCAGTGGCTTGGTCGGCATTTGGCCGCATCGTTTTTCTTTCAATGGCATATGTCGATATGTTGCGATGATCTGTTTTGGAGTCGCACCGATCATTGTCACGCTACTGTTCGGCGCAGATACATACATGTTCACCGTGTTTGCAGTTGGTTCGGCATGGGTCATGGTGTGGGCAAGCATTGCGTCGGTTGAAATCATCGCGTTTGTTCAGCGGGCAGCGCCGACTGAGCTCTGCGGAAAAGTGCTTTCGGTCGTTTACATGGTCCTTTCCTGCGCAACACCTATCGGCCAATTGACGTACGGGGTTGCATATGATCGATGGACACCGGCGATTGTATTCGCAGGCATGCTGGCGGTGCTGACGTTGACGACGGCGCTGTTTTATCGGCTGAAAAGTTGCTTGTGGCGATTGTCTTAACGCGCTGGGGCACCGTGAATTTGCGGAGGCAGTGGCCCGCCACGCCAGGACGGCATTGTTTGGGCATGCCTCTCTTTCGTCTACAATATCGTGCAGACGAAAGAGAGGCATGCCCATGATCAAGATGTTCGCGAGTGACTTAGACGGTACGTTGCTTAACGCCCTGCACGAGGCGGATGGGACCATCCGCCGTGCCATTCGCGAGCTGACCGAGGCTGGCCTGCATGTGGTTCCCGCGACCGGACGCTCGACGCTGCCGATCGGCGAGCATGGCTTTACGGGTCTGGCGATCGACGCCTGCTGCTCCAACGGATCCATCGTGCGCGACAGTCATGGCGAGGTGCTCAAGATCTGGACCATCGACCCACAGATCACCGAGGAGCTGCTCAAGGCGTTCCCGGACATTTGCTTTGACTGCTCCACGCCCGATGGCATGTTCTCAAGCGGATCGTTCGAGATGCATCAGGCGGGCTTTAAAAAGGACAGCCCTATCAAGCGCATCGTGATGCGCGGTATGCGAGCGCGTGGCGGGTATCACGAGGAACAGTATTTCGACCAGTCGATCGGCGATATCTTGCGCCACGATGTGTGCAAGATCAACTGTCGCGTGACCTCGCCCGAGCTGGAGCGTGACCTTAAGGCGTATCTTGCCGAGCGCTCGGACCGTGTGGTCAACGCGCCGTTCGATCCGGTGATGTTCGAGATCACGGACGTGGCGTGTAACAAGGGCGAGAGTGTGGCCTGGCTGGCGGGCTACTACGGCATTGCCGAGGACGAGGTCGCGGTTTATGGCGACGGCGGAAACGACATCGCCATGCTCAAGCGTTTCCGCCACAGCTACGCGACCAAAAACGCTAGCGATGCAGCCAAGGTCGCCGCGAGCGCAACTATCGGCAGCTGCATGGTCCACGCCGTCCCCAAACACATGCTCGCCACCATGCATAAGCAGAGCTCCCGCACCATCATCGAATAATGTGACAAAGGGACTGCCCCCTCGTCACATTCCAAATATTGCCTTTACGTGTTGATGCACACGGTGTGCAATAATACTCGCACTGTGCAATAGCGCACAGGCTGAGTAACAAGGAGGACGCTTGTCCCAGCTCGAGAAATGCGACCGCCGATCCCTTCGCTCGCAGCGTGCCCTTCGCCAGGCACTTGCCAGCGAGCTTGCCGAAAGCGGCGACCTTTCGCGCATTAATGTCGCGTCGCTCACCGAGCGTGCTGGCCTTACGCGCCGCACGTTCTATTCGCACTACCGCGATATCCCCGACTTTATCAATCAAATCGAGGACGGCTTGCTGGCCGAGATCCGTGAGCGCATTGAGCTCATCACCGCAGCTCAGCTGCCCGATCTCTATCACAATATCGACGAGCTCGAGCCGGCGCCCGGTTCGGTTGAGCTGCTGCGTTATCTTGCGGCCAACCGCGACTTAATCGGTGCGCTGCTGGGTCCGGGCGGCGACCAGGCCTTCATTAAAAGGATCATCGACACCGCGCGTGAGGCTGTGGTGCCGCGTGCGCAGACGGGCATTTTGGGCCTGGCGCTGGGCACGTTCTTTGACTACTACGTCACCTACGTCGTGAGCGCCGAGGTTGGCATGATTCAGCGCTGGTTTGAGCGTGGGCTCACCGAATCGCCCGAGGCCATGGCGCGCATTATGACGGTGCTCGCTTTTGTTCGTCCTGGTGACCTGTATGGCCAACCCATCGATATCAACGTGCCGGAATACGGCATGAAGCTATTGAACTTGCAGCTCGAGGACGCGGCCGACACCGCCGCAACCGTCGAGTCCAACAACTAAGAGGAGAGACAATGAGCAAACTCGTCGAGGGCATCAAGGATCGTATGGTCGCTGCCGCACGCGAGGCCGCGCCCGCCGTGGTGGACGCCGCGCAGAAGGCCGCGACCGCGGCTGCCGAGAAAGTTGCCGAGGCAGTTGCCGATGCCAAGAACGCGGCAGGGGAGACGTCCATCGCTAGCGAGCTCGCCACCGCCGCTGAGCCCGTGGCCGCCGCCCACGCCCCCGAAGGCGCGATTTTCAACTCCGAGGCCGCCCGCGGCAACCTGCACCTGGGCATCGACGTGGGCTCCACCACCGTCAAGCTTGCCGTGCTCAACGATGACAACCAGATCGTCTACGCCAAGTACCAGCGCCACCACACCGACGTCCGTGCTTGCGCCCGCGACTTGTTCGAGGGTGCCGCGACTGTGCTGCCGACGGCCCAGATGACCTGTGCCATCACCGGCTCGGGCGGTCTGCTGCTGTCCCAGTGGCTCGACCTGGAGTTTGTCCAGGAAGTCATCGCCAGCAAGCGCGCCGTCGAGACCCTCATCCCGGCCACCGATGTCGCCATCGAGCTGGGCGGTGAGGACGCCAAGATCATCTACTTTGACAACGGCATCGAGCAGCGCATGAACGGCACCTGCGCCGGCGGCACGGGCGCGTTCATCGATCAGATGGCCACTCTGCTGCACACCGACGCGAGCGGCCTCAACGAGCTCGCGGCCAACGCCACCACCATCTATCCCATCGCCAGCCGTTGCGGCGTCTTTGCCAAGACCGACGTGCAGCCGCTCCTCAACGAGGGCGCCCGCCCCGAGGACGTCGCCGCTTCCATCTTCCAGGCCGTCGTGACCCAGACCATCTCGGGCCTGGCGTGCGGCCGTCCCATTCGCGGTAACGTCGCCTTCCTGGGCGGCCCGCTGCAGTATCTCTCCGAGTTGCGCCACCGCTTCTACCTCACGCTCAACCTGGACGAGGAGCACCGCATTGTGCCCCAAAACGCCCACCTGTTTGTGGCGAGCGGCGCTGCCATGGCGCACGAGTCCAACAAGCTCAGCACGTTCCCGCAGCTTATCGAGGCCATCGACAGCCTGGGTGACACGCAGGGTGCCGAGGTCGAGCGCCTGGATCCGCTCTTTGCCACCGACGAGGACTTTGCCGAGTTCAAGAACCGCCACGACCAGGAAGTCGTCCCCAAGGGTAAGCTCGACGGCTACACCGGCCGCGTGTTCATCGGCATCGACGCCGGCTCCACCACCATGAAGGCCGCGCTCGTGGGCGAGGACGGCCAGCTGTTGCACACCTGGTACGGCAACAACAACGGCGACATCCTGGGCACGGCCAAGGTCATCATGGCCGATTTCTACAATCACATCCCTGCCGGCTGCACCATCGGCCACGTGACCACCACGGGCTACGGCGAGGCGCTGCTCATCGAGGCCCTCAAGGCCGATTCCGGCGAGATCGAGACCGTCGCGCACCTGCGCGGCGCCAAGGCATTCCTGCCCGGTGTCGAGTTTATCCTGGACATCGGCGGCCAGGACATGAAGTGCCTGCGCGTGAAGGACGGCGTCATCGAGCACATTATGCTCAACGAGGCCTGCTCATCGGGCTGCGGCAGCTTTATCGAGAGCTTCGCCGTGTCCATGAACATGGACGTGCGCGCGTTCGCCGATGCCGCCATCCATGCCAAGGCCCCGGTCGATTTGGGCAGCCGCTGCACGGTCTTTATGAACTCGCGCGTCAAGCAGGCGCAAAAGGAAGGTGCCACGGTGGGCGACATCGCGGCCGGCCTGTCCTATTCCGTCATCAAGAATGCCCTGTTCAAGGTCATTAAGCTGCGCGACCCCAAGGAGATCGGCAGCCAGGTGATCGTTCAGGGTGGCACCTTTATGTCCGATGCCACGCTGCGCGCATTTGAGCAGCTCACCGGCGTGCACGCCGTGCGTCCCGACATCGCCGGCTGCATGGGTGCTTACGGTGCGGCCCTGCTCGCCCGCGACCGCGCCGGCGCCGACGGCACCTCGACCATCCTGTCGGCCGAGGACATCGCGCACCTCACCGTGACGCAAAAACACGTCCGCTGCGGCCGTTGCTCCAACAACTGCCAGCTCACCGTCAACGATTTTGGCGGCGGCAGGCGTTTCATTACCGGTAACCGCTGCGAGAAGGGTGCCGGCCACAAAAAGCAAAAAACCGAGGCTCCTAACCTCTTTAAAAAGAAAAACGAGCTGCTCTTTAACCGCGAGGTGCTGAGCCCCGACGAGGCCCCGCGCGGCACCGTGGGTATCCCGCGCGCACTCAACATGTACGAGAACTACCCCTTCTGGCATGCGTTCTTTACGCGCCTGGGCTTTAGCGTGCAGCTGTCCGACCAGTCGAGCAAGAAGACCTACCAGGCGGGCATCGAGTCCATGCCGTCCGAGAGCGTGTGCTATCCGGCAAAGATGAGCCACGGCCATGTGATGAACCTTATCGACCGCGATGTCGACTTCATCTGGATGCCGTGCGTGCGCTGGGAGCGCAAGGAGGATCCGACGGCTGGCAACTGCTATAACTGCCCCATCGTCATGAGCTACCCCACGGCGTTGGCACTCAACATCGACGAGATCCGCGAGCAGAACATCGAGTTCCTGTATCCGTTTGTGCCGTATCACGACAAGACCGAGCTCAAGCGCCGTCTGTACCAGGTGCTCGCCGTCGACCGTGTGGCCGATGCGCAAGCCGGTCGCGGTCGCGTGCGTGGGCCCAAGATCACGCGCTCCGAGGTCGATGCCGCTGTCAACGCTGCCTTTGAGGCCGATGCGCGTTTCCATGAGGACATCCAGACCATGGGCGAGGAGGCTCTTAAGTGGGTCGAGGACCACGGTGGCCACGGCATTGTGCTCGCCGGCCGCCCCTACCATAACGACCCCGAGATCAACCATGCCCTGCCCGAGCTTATCTCGAGCTTTGGCTTTGCGGTCTTTACCGAGGATTCGCTCGCGCACCTGGTAAAGCCTGAGCGTCCGATTCGCGTCGTCGACCAGTGGATGTACCACAGCCGCCTGTATGCCGTCGCCCGTTTTGTGACGATGCGCAACGACCTGGATCTGATCCAGCTCAATTCCTTCGGCTGTGGCCTGGACGCTCTGACCACCGACCAGGTGCAGGAAATCCTTGAGGCCAGCGGCAAGATCTACACCGTGCTCAAGATCGACGAGGTGTCCAACCTGGGCGCTGCGCGCATCCGCATCCGCTCGCTCATGGCGGCGCTCAAGGACCAGGAGGCCGAGCGCTTGGCCGAGGCTACGGCAGCGGGCGAGGCCTACGAGCAGGGCGACGCCGCGCCGGTGGCACCCTCCATGGATGCTCCCGCAT
>USAX01000070.1 GCA_900552705.1 uncultured Collinsella sp.
GCTGGCGATTATCGGCGAGAACGGCTCCGGGAAATCGACCCTCGCGAAGATGCTGGCGGGCATGGTGGAACCCACCAGCGGCGAACTGCTGATTGACGATCATCCGCTGACTTTTGGGGATTACTCCCCCCCCCGCCAGAAAGATCGCATGCTCTTTCAGGGTCCGTCGACCCCCCCGGACCCGCGCCCGCGCACCTCGCCGTTACAGGTCGAGCATGTACCGCGAGCCCACGTAATACTGCCGGCCGATGTAGATGGGCTTTTCGAACTGGTCGACGGCGTACATCGTCGTGTACAACAGCGGTTCGCCCACGGAAATCTGCAGCGCGCTCGCTTTCGCCGCGAGCGCACCAATCGCTTGGACGGACATGTGCGCCTGCTTCACCGGCTTGCGACCATACAGCGCATCGAGCGCCTCGTAAATCGAGCCGTCCTTCAAATCCATGGAAAACAGCTCCTTAGCGTCCCGGTACGGCAGGAACAGGTTCTCCTCGAAGATGGGGAGGCCGTCGGCCATACGAACGCGCTGGATGTGCACGAGCAGCTCGCTCGCGTCGAGGCCGAAGAACTCGCGCTCGTCATCCCGCGCCGGCACGATCTCCTTCTTGATGAAACGCGCGCTCGAAACATGCCCCTCCTCGCGGCAGATCTCGGTGAAGCTTTTGGGCGCCTTCCCGCGCAACACGTTCCGGCGCATGCGGGGCGCGCACACGAACGTGCCCAGTCCGCGACGCTTGATGAGGTAGCCCGCGTTACTCAAGTCCTCGATGGCGCGGCGCACGGTGATACGACTCACGCAATACGTCTTGGAGAGCTCCGACTCGGTGGGAATCTTGCTCTCGGGAGGATAGACCCCATCGTTGATGGCCGCCTTGATATCTTCATAGATGCGCTGGTATAGTGGTTGCTCTTTCGAAGGCACGATACGCTCCTTGACCCGTATCTTCGAGCGATGCATGGCTGGGCGGAGCCCGGCTCATGATGTCATCGATTTCTTATTACATCTATAACCTATTACTCGTCAAACGTCTATAACCTTTTCCGCCATCGAGATCTAAACCGCACGTCACGCATGTGCTAGGGCACGAAAGGGCGAGCCGGTTCAACGCCGACTCGCCCCCCAGCCATCCATATGTCACACGGCAACGCAGCGCCGAAACGCAAGGCGCCCCATCTGCGCGCGTCGATTAGGACGTGGCCTCCGTGATTCCGAGGCGCTCGAGCTCGCTGTCGAGCAGATCGATGTCCTCCTGCGCGAGTTCCCACGCGAACGTGGCGCAGTTCTCCTCAGCTTCACGCACATTGCGCACGCCGGTGAGGGCGGTCGTCACGAAGCTCTTCTGGGTGCTCCAATTGATAGCGATCTGCGCGAGCGGCTTGCCGTACTTCTCGGACACCGCATCCATGGTCTTCAGGAACTCCTGGATCTTCGAGAACAGGGGCTCCTTATAGAACGGATAGAACGTGTTGCGGAAGTCGTTCTCGGCGAAGCTGGGCTTCTCGCGAATGGAGCCGGTGAGGATGCCCGAACCCAGCGAACCCCAGGTCATGACATCGATGTCATGCTCCTCGCACCACTGGAGCTGGTGCAGGTCGGCCTGGTTCACCATCGAGAACGGCAGCTGCACGATATCGATGTCGGCATACTCGGACGCTTGGGCAATGTAGTCGATGTCGACGTTGCACAGGCCGAGCATGCGCACCTTGCCCTGCTCCTTCAGCTTCTGCACGTACTCCATCGTCTCCTTGATGGGCGTGCCGAAGTCGTCCGGCCAGTGCATGAGGTAGATGTCGAAGTAGTCGGTGCCCAGCCGGCGCACGGAATCGGCAAACTCGCGCTCGATCGAGGCGGGAGTGCTCTTGTGAACGCCCTTGCCGTCCTCGATGTAGGAGCCGTACTTGGTGGCGAGGACGATCTTGTCGCGGTCGTAAGCCTTGATGGCCTTTCCCACGACCTCCTCGGAGTGGCCGGAGCCGTAGATGGGGGCGGTATCGATGAGGTTCACGCCACCGTCGATCATGGCCTGGATGGCACGGATGGACTCGGCGTCATCCACCTCGCCGTAGCTCGCGCCGAGGGAGTTCGCCCCGCCGATCGCCCAGGTACCCACCGTGATGGCCGAGATATCCACCCCGGACTTCTTCATAGTCTTATAACGCATGCGTTACTCCTCGTTGCAGATGACGCTGATACGGAACATGCCGGGCTCGCAGGCACGCTCGAAGGCGTGCTGGATCTGGTCGAGCGGGATCTTCTCCTCGACGAGCTCCTCGAAGTTGGCGGCGCGCATGTTGATGAGGTTCGCGGCCTCCTTGAAGTCCACGTAGTCGGCACCGTAAGTGCCCACGATCACCATGCGGCGGTAATGCACGGTGTTCGGGTCGAGCTCCCACTTCGGCGCGGGGTAGCCGGCGGCGAAGATGAGCAGGCGACCGCGCTTCTCCTTGAGCATGTCGATGGCCTGGGCGTAGGCGCTCGCCGCCGCCACGGCGACGATCACGCCGTCCGCACCGCGCCCGCCTGTGAGCTCCTTGACCTTCTCAACCGGGTCGCACGCGGAGACGTCGATAGCCTCGAGCCCCAAGCGGCGCGCTGCCTCGAGCTTCTTAGGCATCATCTCGGTGATGAGTACGCGGCAGCCATGCGCCTTCGCCACGAGCGCGTTCAGTATGCCCATGGTGCCCGCGCCGACGACCACCACGGTGTCACCGAAATCGCAGCCGAAGCGGCGGAAGCCCGCGCAGCACGTGCCGAGCGGCTCGAGCAAGGCCGCCACGGAGGGGTCGATGCCCTCGTCGATCTTGTAGCACGCCACCTCGCTCGACACCACGTACTCAGCGCAACCCGCGTTGCCGAAGAAGCCGTCCGGATTCGGGTGGTCGGCGCTCATGAGGTGCGGGCACTCGCTCGTGCGTCCCTCGCGGCTTGGCAGCGTGTAGGGGTCGTAGTAATAGCCGCTCGCAACGTAGTCGCCCACCGCGACGCTCGAAACCTCCGAGCCCACGGCCTCGACCGTGCCCGCCCACTCATGGCCGAACACGAGCGGCGTCGGGCGGTTACGCGAACCGTTGAACGCGCCGTACTCCGATGTGCAGATGTTGTCCGCCGCGACCTTGACGAGCACCTCGTGGGACTCAAGCTCGGGCAGCTCGCGGTCGATGACCCCGGCCTTCCCGGCCGCGTACAGAACCGCTGTCTTTACCTTCATGATTTCCTCTCCCTAGATCTTGTTGAACACCTCAACAAGCGCGCATCAGGCAGCTGCTAGGATGTCACGCGCCTGCTTCTCGATGAGCTGGACGAGCACTGCGTCGCCCGCGGCATCGGCGGCTTCGGGCGAATCGCCCGCTGCGAGCCCGCACACCTCGCGCACGAGCTGCCGGAGGGACTCCACGTCCCCGAGGTCGATCCCGCGCTCGCCTGCCAGGTACACCAAGCCGTACGCGATGCCGCGCGCAAGGTAGAAGGGCACGATGCCGTGACGCAGGCACATGAGCGCAGGTCCCACGAAGCGGTTGTCGTGCGAAAGCTTCTCCTCAGCTCCCGCCATCACGCGGTCGATGGGATCTTGCACGCCCGCATCGAGCTTCGCCATGATGAACGCGACCCATTCGGCATCTTCGGCGCCGTCGAAGGTGTACTCCTGCAGCACTGCGTCGTGCGCCTCGTTGAAGGCGCCTGTGATGCACGAACGGATCCATGGGTCCTGGTAGCATTCACAGATATAGCTCAGCCCTTTATGGGCGCCCATGAACGCAGACATGGCGTGCAGCATGTTGCCGCAGTACACCTTGCGATAGATGTGGCCCTCGGCTCCATGCACGTAAGACACGTGCTGAACCTCGAGTTGCTTGCCCACCCAGGCATCGGCATCTATCTCGAGCCCCGGATTGGCCGAAACCACCACCTGCCAGGGATTCGCACCCGGCTCGCTCGGCACGCCGGCAGCGAGCACCATGACCTGGCAAACGCCGAGATGGCCTGCCGCATAGGCGCGCTCCGCCTCGCTGAGCTCGGCCTCGATATAACCGCGCACCTTGCGGGGCGCCCCAAGCGCATTCACACACAGAAGCACGTTCAGCGGCGCCGTGTCCCCCTCGGCGCGGCGACGTTTCACCGCTTCCGCGATAACGTGCGAGATGCTCTGAAACGCTCCCTCGTATACGCAGCACGCGGCTACATCCACGCGGGTAAGGAGCTCGACGATGGGCTCAGGCTCTGTGCTGTCCACGATGTCGAACGCATCGATGCGGATCGTCTCGTCGATCTCGCGTCCATCTGTTACCCGAGCGTCATAGTAGCCCTGAGCTTCGAGCTGGCGCATGCCCTCCATATACATGTCGTACAGATGGAGCCGGTAGCCCTCGCGGGCGAAGAGCAGACCGACAACGCCGCGTCCGATCTTGCCCGCACCAAGAATCGCGATGTCTTTTTCCATGGGTAACCGTCTCCTCGCCTAGCCGATGATGCCGCAGAGCGCGAGCACGACGCCCACCACGATAAGCGCGATGAGCAGCACGACGACGTTGACCTTCTTCTTGCCGAGCAGCCAGTAGCAGGCAAGCACCAGCAGAAGCGGGAGCATCTTGGGCATGACGGCGTCGAAGAGCCCTTGGAGCGCCATGGGATTGGTTTCGCCGGCGCCGCCGAAAGTGATGGGCGTGGTGAGCGCGACGTTCGTCGCGGTCATAGCGCCGATGGCGGCAAGGCCGATAACGCTCGCGGCATAGGAGATCTTGTCCATGATGCCCGTGGTAGCCGCATCCTCCAGGAAGCGGGTGCCCATGCTGTACCCCATCTTGAGCGTCCACCAGCGCACGAGGAGCTGCGGGATGTTGAAGATGAGGAAGAAGAGCACCGCACCAGCAAAGCTGCCCTGCATGCAGAGGTCAACCGCAACGGAGACCGCGATGACGCGCAGCGTGGAGTGAAAGATTGTGTCTCCGATGGCGGACAGCGGACCCATGAGGGCGGTCTTGACGCCCGTGACGGTCGTGGTGTCGAAGTCATCACTCTGAGCGTTATGCTCTTCCAGCGCGAGCGTCACGCCCATGGGCAGGCCGACGACGTACGGGGTGACGTTGAAGTACTCAGTCATGTGACGACGGTAGGCGTCGACGCGCTTTTCCTTGTCGTCCTTGTAGATCTTCTTGAGCGCGGGGATCATAGCGTAGGCATAACCGCTGTGCATCTGCGCCGGGTAGTCGTTCATACCGTTCAGATGGATGCCGCGTCTGAACGCGGTGAGCAGGTCTTTATTGCTCAGCAGGCCTCCCTGTTTGACGTTAGAACTCATTGTCGTCCTCCTCAGCAGCGGTCGAGAGCGCGGGCGTATCCCCCCCGCGGGCGAAGAGCAGAAGCACCACGACGGCAGTGGCGAGCAGCGTCACAGCGATGGTGGGCATGCCCAGATAGGCGGTAAGGATGAAGCCGATGAAGAACCAGGCGGCGACCTTCTTGTCCATAATCATGGTGAGCAGGAGGCCGAAGCCGACGGCGGGAAGCAGGTTACCCGCAGTGTTCAGGGCGTTGATGATGTTCGTGGGGATGGAGTTGACCGCTGCCTCCATGGCGCCGCTGCCGAAGAAGATGGACAGGAAGCCGATGAGGAAGTACAGGCCGAACTGGCTCACCCAGGCGCCCACCCAGAAGATAGCACATGCAGCGCGGTCGTTATCCTTCAGGAGCTGCGCCTTCATGGCCTCGCCGAAGAAAGCATTGATGAACTTGCAGAGCACGTAGGCGAAGCCGCCGATGAGCGCGAGCGGCACGGCGAACGTGGTGCCGATACCGGTGCCGGCGCCGGTGATCACCGCGAGCGCGGTCGAGACGCCGGCCGCGGTGCCGCCATCGGGCGAGACGGCAGCGCCGATGGGGAACGAGCCCAGGAACACGATTTCGAGCGACGCGCCGATGATGGCGCCCGTCGCCACGTCGCCAAGCACGAGGCCGACGAGTGCGCCCTCGACGATGGGGCGGTTGAGCATACAGTAGCCGAAGAAGTAGTCCATCTTGCACAGACCGACCACCAGGCCGGTGAGCAATGCGGGAATAAGCATTACCGTTCACATCCCTTCAATGTGTCTATCGAACGCGCGAGCACCTCGTGCGGGCAATCGTAATAGGCGGGTGCGGTCATCTCGAGCGCGCAGTCCCCCTCATAGCCGTGCGCCCCGAGTTCCTGCAGCACCGCAGCCGGATCGAGCACGCCTCGGCAATCTCCCCAACCCAGATGCGCGAACACGTTCGGGTCGAGGTTCGTCAGGTGCACGTACCCGATGCGCTCCCCTATCCCCTGTAGGTAGGTGGCCAGATCGTCGCCGTTGCGGGCGATCGTTCCGGTGTCGAGCGTGGCATGCAGGTTCTCCTCATTCACCTCCTCAAGCAAGCGAGATAGGCCGTCCGCATCCATCACGAGCCGATACCAGGTTCGTGACAAGGGTTCCACACAGACCTCGATGTCCTCGTCCGCCGCCATGCGGCAGATGGTGCGCAGCATGGAGCAGAGCGCCTCCCACGCCCGCGCCGGCTCGTCGTCGAGCAAGCGCCATCCGGCGTTGAGCGAGATTCGCTGGACGCCCAAGCGGGCGCCGAGCGATACGACCTGCTCGTAGTAGCCCTTCGTGAGCCGCTGCACCACGCTGTCGGACGAGGCGATGTTGTACGCCTTGGGGTTGCTCTGCTCTGGGGTGAGCGTCTGCGCTCGCACGCCGTAGCGGCTAAGGAGCCGCGCGACCTCCGTCGCGTTATATACGGCGTGCGCGTCGATGTTCACATGCTGGTTGCAGAGCCACAGGTCGACATCGCGCAGGCCGAGCGCGGAGACATCGACAAGGAAGCGCTCAAAGCTCCAATAGCGCCAGATCTGGTTGGTGGGCAGAAAACGCATAGGAACCCCTGTCATCGAGCCGTCTTACGCCTTGTCGACGCAGCCGAACACGTGCATGTAGTGCTTGAGCGCTTCCTTGTAGGCCGCAGCGCCCATCTCGTCGTACTGGCAGGCGTTGGTCTTCTTCTTGTTGGGGTCGACGTCCGGCGCGTAGTCGGCCTCGATAGCGGCCTTCACAGCCATGTTCGACGCCTGCGAGAGATCCGTCCAGAGGTTCACCTTCTGGATGCCGCACGCGATGGCCTTCGCGATGAGGTCGTCGCCGGTGCCGGAGCCGCCGTGCAGAACGAGCGGCACGTCCACGCTCTGAGCGATGGTGGAAAGCAGGTCGTACTCGAGATGCGGCGTGCCCTTGTACGCGCCGTGGCTCGTGCCCACAGCAACCGCCAGGCAGTCGACGCCCGTCTCCTCGACGAACGAGGCCGCCTCCTCCGGATGCGTGAGGCCGGCATCGCGGGTCTCCTCGTACTCATTGCCCTGTCCGACATGGCCGAGCTCCGCCTCGACGGAAACGCCGACGGCGTGCGCGATCTTCACGACCTCCTTAGACTCGGCGACGTTCTGGTCGTAAGGAAGCGTGGAGCGGTCCACCATGACCGAGCTGAACCCGGCGCGGATGGCGCGGATGATGTGCTCGAAGGGGCCGCCATGGTCGAGGTTGAGAGCGAACGGAACCTTCGGGTAGCGGCGCTCGTAGAAGCGGGCGAGCTCGCCCATCTCCTCGATGCCGAACACGCCGGGGCAGCCCAGGATGACGGGCGCGTTGAGCTCGTCGGCCGCCTGCAGGCAAGCCTCCATGGTGAAGCGGCTGAACACGTTCGGTGCCGGGATGCCGTAGTGCCCCTGTTTGGCGTCCTGCAGAAGTTCATGCATAGGTGTGAGCATGGTTGAATCCTCTCTTCTTCCGTGCCAGCGCGCCGCGCGGCGCTTTATTCGGCGCGCTTAGGCGTAGATGGTTTTCGTCTCCGTGGGAACCTGGCGAATCTCGAGCTCGATGCCGCGGCCAGCAAGCTCATGGAGCATGTCTTCCTCCTCGGGGAGCAGGAAGATGGCCTGGCTTACCTGACGGGTGCCCTCGCGCTTCTTGATGCCACCGAGGTTCACGCTCTTGATTTCCGGGATCGCGTCGCAAACGCGCTTGGCGTCGGCAACGCTGCCGGTGACGATTAAGAGCTTGTACTTGTCAGTCACGCCGCTCGTGATGGCCTTGATGCTGTCCTCGACGGTCTTGACGACGAGCTTGATGCCCTGCGGCTTCGCCAGGCGCAGCGTCGCCAGCTTGAGGCTGTCGGTCGCGGAGTCATCATCGGCGATGAGGATGCAGTCGGCCCCGATGGAGCGCACCCACGAGAATCCCACTTGCCCATGCAGCAACCGATGATCGATGCGGAAGAGCTTGATCACGTCGTTGTCCTTTCTGAATCGTTTCGCGCGGAAGGCGGCTGCCCGCGCGCGAGCCACGCGTTAAAACTCGTTGGCGTCCGCCTCCGCCGCACGCTCGACGTGGTCGTTCACCAGGGCGATACCCTCGCGGGCTTGCTCGACGATGCTCGGCAGCTGCTCCGCGATGGTGTCTGCGGGGCACACCGCGATCTCGAGCAGAAGAGCGAGGTTGAGCCCGCATACCAGGTGAAATGGATACTCATCGAGCAGCTTGGTGAACTCGTTGTTCACGGAACCGCCGAGCACGTCGGTAAGCACGACGAGTTCCGTGGTAGCGTAATCGTTCTCGGCAACCGTCCGGCGGAACAGCTCTTGGTAGTCCGTGCCGCTATCCACGTACGCCGTGATGCATTCGACGGGAACCTGATCGCCGAAGATCATCTTCATCGAGGTGAGGATGCCCTCCGAGAACCTGCCATGCGTCGCGACGACGATGCGCTTCTCCATGTCACACACCTCCTTTCCGTCAATCGACGCCAAACCCACGGCGCAAAAGGCACGCAGTGCCCTCCGCGTTTCGTACAGGTAATATACGTCTATTACGTTCCATATGTTTATGATTTATGTGAACGGTCTATATCGCGCCGTGAATAGTTGCAAGGGAGCAAAGTTGGCGCGATGCGCGAGCGGCACCCGAACGGATGTCGCAAACAATGCTTTGTTGTGATGGGTGTTCAGGCCGAAGCACAGGTTCTCGGCGCAGGCCACTAGTTGTCGATGTATTCCCGCTCCAAGTAATCCTGCAGAAACGGGACGTCGAACCGCACGAACCCGCGTCCGGCCGGCACGATGACCCCACATCGATGAGCCGCTTCCGATACTTCTGTGCGTAGTCGGGCGTCACATCCAGACGCTCCGTTATATAGCTCATCTTCGAGCGCCCCTCGTCCTCCGACATCGCATAGCGCTCAAGCTGCAGCTTTCATTTTCTCCTATTTGTCAACGCGGGACTGACGCGCGCCCCAAACGCTTACCGCTTACATGCGCACACGGACTCTGCGCCAAGCCCTCGCGCGCGGCCTTCATGAACAAACTTGCCAACTATTCACACGAAGAGCTCATCGGGGGTGCGGACGAAAAGTTGGACGCCGGGAGGCGTCCGGAGGGAGGTCCGCATGCACGACAGGGAAGACGTGGAGATCGAGCTGGTGGCGCTGGAGGAGGGCTGGACGCGGAAGGAGGCAGGTGCGCTGGTCGGGGCCTCCGGGTCGGCGGTGTCGAGGTGGGCCCCGGGCAGGGTCCCGCACGAGCGCGGGGCGATTAGAATCGTCTACAGGGAGACGATCAGGGAGGTGTTGGACGACCTAAAAGAGGAAGGCTCGCGCCCGGGTTCGATGTCGAACAGGAGAAAGTGCGAGCTGGGCGAGAGATTGCGCGCGGCGACCGGCCTGCCCCTCCGCGAGATCACCGCTTTCTTGAGGATCTCGAAGAGCTCCTATGAGTACCACCGGGCCAGGCTCGGGCGCGACCGCGACGCGGCGCTCCGCCCCCTCGTCGGGGAGGCGTTCGCGGCCGGCCGCGGCGCCTACGGCTACCGGCGCGTCCACGCCGAGCTCCGCCGCCGCGGCGTCCGAGCGAGGCAAGGGGCTTGAGGCGGCCGAATTTGAGGCTGGCGTACCGCCCGTCGAGCTCGCAGCCGACGCGGCACCCGGAGAGCGTGCGGCCGGAGAGGCGGTCGGTGTTGATGTGCAATAAGAAGTGCGCCGGAATCGCATCGCGAATTGAGCAGCGATGGCATCGAAAACTGAGCAGTATTCGCATGGGCCGCCTCCCTCGGCGCAAGGGGCGCGGCCCGCTCTATAT
>USAX01000071.1 GCA_900552705.1 uncultured Collinsella sp.
AGGACATCGGGTTGCACCGCAAGCACGCGCGCGATGCACAGACGCTGCTGCTGACCGCCCGAGAGCGCCAAACCATCCTTGTTGAGCTGATTGGATACCTCTTTCCAGAGGTTGGCGCGCTTGAGCGATTCTTCCACGATGTCATCGAGGTCGCTTTTGCTAGTCACGCCCTGCAGACGAGGGCCAAAGGCGACATTCTCGTAGATGGATTTGGGAAACGGGTTGGGCTGCTGAAAAATCATGCCCACGCGGCGACGGAGGTCGACCGGGTCGACGCCCTCGGCATAGATATCGTTGCCGTCGAGCGTCATGGTGCCCTCGACGCGCGTACCCTCGATCAGGTCATTCATGCGGTTGATGCAGCGCAAAAACGTCGACTTGCCGCAGCCCGAAGGGCCAATGAAGGAGGTGATGGCGTTTTTGGCGATGTTGAGGTCGAGCCCCGTCAGCGCATGAAAGTCACCGTACCAAAAGTTGAAATCCTTGGCCGTAATGGCCGCTTGCTCCAGCGTGGGAGCGGACTGATAAACGGACATGGGACTCCTTAACTAGCGACGCTTGCGCGACAGGAAGCGCGCAAACAGGTTGAAGGCCAGAATGATCACCATCAGCAAGAGCGCGGTGCCGTAGGCTGCGTTCATGTTGATGCCGTCGTTGGCAAGCAGGTACAGGTGAACGGTCATGGGGCGGCCGGAATCGAGCGGCGAGATAGGTAGATTGATGGCCTGGCCCATGGTGTAGAGCACCACGGCGGTCTCGCCAATGGCACGGCCGATGGCAAGGACAATGCCCGTGGCAATACGGCCAAAGGCAGAAGGAAGCACGATCTTGGAGACAACCTGCCACTTGGTGGCGCCCAGGCCATACGCGCCCCAACGGATATAGCGCGGAACGGCGCGAATGGCCTCTTCGGTGGTGCGCATGACGATGGGAAGCATCAAGAGCGCAAGCGCCAGAGCGGCCGAGACCATCGAAAGGCCCAGACCCATAGCCTCGACAAACAAGGCGTAGCCAAACAGGCCCATAACGATGGAGGGCACCGAGGCCAAAGCGTCAGCAGCGTAGCGAATGAGCTCGACGATCTTGCCCTGCTTGGCGTACTCGGCCAGATAGACGGCTGCCAGCACAGCGATCGGCGTGCAGATAAGCATGGCGAGCGCCGTCACATAGACGGTCGAGACGATCGTGGGCCAAATACCGCCCTCGGCGTTGACGCCCTGGGGCCAACCGAAGATAAAGTCGAGCGAGATGTGTGGCAGGCCGTTGATGACCACGTAGGCGATGATAGCGACCAGCACCAGCGTGGTGATGTATGCCGCGGCACGGAACACGCCAAGCATGATCTTGTTGGACAGGTCCTTGTTGATGCGGCCCTTCTTGCCGTGGGAAAGGGCACGCTTGATGCGCTCGCGCGACGAGGTCGTATCGACCGTCGTGTCAACGGAATCGGACATAGCCTACCCCCTCTTCTTCTTGGAAACCAGGCGGACGATGCCCACCAGCGTGGCGGAAATGATAAACAGGACCACGCCCATGCCGAACAGCGCCGAGCGATGCAGACCCGAGGAATAGCTCATGTCGAGCGCAATCTGGCTCGTGAGCGTCGAGATGGGGCTCGCAATGCTGTCGGGAATAACCGGGGCGTTACCCACGACCATGAGCACGGCCATGGTCTCGCCGATGGCACGGCCCATACCCAGCACGATGGCATCCACGATACCCAGCTTGGCGGCAGGTAACACGACCTTATAGATAGTCTGCCACTTGGTGGCGCCCATGGCATACGATGCCTCGCGAATGCCCATGGGAATGGAATTGAGAGCATCGATGGTAAGCGTCGTGATGGTGGGCACGATCATAATGGCGAGCACGAACCACGCCGTCAGCGCGCCAAAACCAAGACCGCCGGTCAGTTGTGCGATAAACGGGCGGATGATGATCATGCCAAAGAAGCCATAGATGATAGAAGGGATGCCGGCCAACAGGTCAACGGCAGGGCTGATGAGCTTGCGCACGCGCTTGCTGGCGATCTCGACCAGATACACGGCCGTGCCCACGCCTAGGGGCACACCCATGGCGAGCGCGCCGACGGTCACCAGACCCGAGCCGGCAAGCAGCGACACGATGCCGTAGTGACCCTCAGAGGGCGCCCACGTAAAGCTAAAGAAGTCCGCCAGACCGATGTCGGTAAAGACGGGCAGCGCCGAGTACGTGGTAAAGACAAAAATCAGGATGACGGTAACAACCGCCAAGAACGCGCAGGCAAAGAAGATCCACTGCAGCGCCTTCTCCTTGATATAGGTGCTGCGCGATACGAGCGCCAGCTCGCGCTTCTTGGGCGCCTGACCATTCTGCTCAGTCTGGGAGTTTTCCTGTGCTTCCATGCTACTCACTCCCCTTCTCGTCGTTGGTGACGGGGATAAAGCCCGCCTCGCGAATCTGCTTGTCCATCTTTTCGGACGTCACATAGTCGATGTAATCCTGCGCCTGCTGCGAAGGCGCACCCTTCACAAAGAAGTAAAGGTCGCGTGAGATGGGATAGCCGCCGCTCGCGACCGTCTTCTCGGACGCCTCAACATGATTGACCGAGACGGCCTTGACCGAGGTCTTGGCGTTGAGGCTATCGACGAAGCCCAGCGAAATGTAGCCAATGGCACCGTGCGAACGAGATACCACGTCGCGCACCTGGCCCGTGCCCGAAAGAACGGCCGAGCGGCGATCGAACGGGGTGCCGTCCATCACGATGGTGCGGAATGCTTCACGCGTGCCGGATGCCTCGTCTCGGTTGATGACCTGAATCTTCAGGTCCTCGCCACCGACCTCTTTCCAATTAGTAATCTTGCCGGCATAGATATCGCGGAGCTGCTCGGTCGAGAGGTTATCGACCGGGTTATCGTCGTTCACGATGACCGCGATACCGTCGTGGGCAATGACGATGGGAGTCAGGCCCAGATCCTGTTCGTCGGCATTGAGTCCACGGGAGGAGCTGGCGATATCGGCCGTGCCAGCGCTGACGGCTTCGATGCCAGCGGAAGAGCCCAAACCGGAAACGAGCACGTCGATGCCAGTCTCCTCCTTAAAGCCCTCTGCCGCAATCTCGGCGATAGGAAGGCAGGTCGTGGAGCCGGCCACGGTAATGGAAGAGGTAGAAGATCCCGAAGAACAGGCGCACAGCGTAAGCGTAAGCACAGCGGCGCTCAGGACCGATACGATCTTTCTCATAGCATCACGCCAATCGCGGCATGGCGCCCACAGGTGCCGTCCTCGTTACGGTAGGAATAAAAGCGGTCGTTCTGACGCACAGTCGAAAGCTGGGTATCCACGATATTATCCGCGTCGACACCGACATCTACCAGCGCCTCGCAAATGGCAGCGGAAAGATCGAGCATGCGAGAGGTACTCGCATCGATCCAAGAGAACTCGGCGGCAAAGCGATCCATGAGCTCCTGGGAAACCTCGTACTCGTCACCCAGGATATGGGGCCCGATATAGGCGGAAACGTCGCTCGCATCGCAGCCGGCAGCATCGCAAAGCGCCTGGCACGCCTTGGCAGAAATACGTGCAATCGTGCCCTTCCAACCGGAGTGCACCACGGCAAATCCGCCGGGGGCCACCAGCACCACGGGAACGCAGTCGGCAAAGCAGAGCAGCACGGGCACGTCATGGGCCGTACAGACGATGGCATCGCAGCCCTCGGCAATCTGCTCGCGAACAGCCTCAAGATCGTCGGCGCCGTTCGAAGTCACCGTAACGATATGGTCACCATGTACCTGATTGGGCACGAGCAGATTATACTCGCACTCAGTGGCGCCCATAGCTTCAAGCGCTCGACGACGATTTTCTTGAACAGCAAAGGGGTCATCGCCTACATGCGAGCCCAGGTTGAGCGAGGAGTACGCATCTTCAGAAACGCCACCGGTGCGCTCGGTAAAGGCAAAGCGGACATCAGATGTCGCGCCCTCCACCAACGTAACTCCATCATGGTCGACACGCGAAACGTTGTCCGCACGTGCTGCCATACTAAAGCCTCCTAATAACACAAGTACCGCGGCGTCGCCGCGCAGTCCGCGTTTATACGGCTGTCATACTTCCTTAAAAGGATACCCGCAGCGGTAGGGACCAAACGTAAAGGGAACGTAAGGAGATTGGAGGCTTTCGTTTACAAACGAGAAACAAAACGGGGTGCATCCGAATGGACACACCCCGTGCAGGTCGTTGAGAAAAACGAACTAGAAGCTACCGCGCTTTAGGAAGTCGGGAAGCTCGAACTGGTCGTTGCCAAAGTTGGGCAGCTCGGTGCCACCGACGTTGCGGGTCGGAGCGGCCTGAGCCGGGCTGGCGGCAGGAGCGGTGCGCTGCGGCTCAGCGGAGGCAGCGGCCTTGCTCTGAGACTGCTGAGCAGCAAAGAGCTCGTCCTGACGGTTGACGTTGGAGTCGGAGAAGCCCGTAGCGATGACGGTGATACGCACCTGATCGCCCAGGGACTCGTCGACAACGGTGCCGAAGATGATGTTGGCCTCGGGGTCGACGGCGTTGGCGACAACGTCGGCGGCGTCGCTGATCTCCTGGATGCCCAGGTCCTTGGAACCGGCGATGGAGAGCAGCACGCGCGTGGCACCATCGATGGAGCTCTCGAGCAGCGGGCTGGAAATAGCCTGCTGGGCGGCGTCGACGGCACGGGTGTCCCCAGAAGAGGTGCCGATGCCCATCATGGCGGTACCGGCCTGCTTCATGATGGTCTTAACGTCGGCGAAGTCCAGGTTGATGATACCGGGGACGGTGATGAGGTCGGTGATGCCCTGGGTGCCCTGAGAAAGGACGCCATCGGCAATCGCGAAGGCCTCGAGCATGGTGGTCTTCTTCTCGGCGATGTCGAGCAGCTTATCGTTAGGGATGACGATCATGGTGTCGACGCAATCGGAGAGGGTCTTGATGCCCTCTTCGGCGCTCTTCTTGCGCTTGCGGCCCTCGAAGGTGAAGGGCTTGGTCACGACGGCGACGGTCAGTGCGCCGACCTCGTTCATCGCGATATCGGCAACGATGGGAGCAGCACCGGTACCGGTGCCACCGCCCTCGCCGCAGGTGATGAACACCATGTCGGCGCCAGCGAGCGCCTCGGCAATGTCGTCGCGAGACTCATCGGCAGCCTTGCGGCCAACCTCGGGATTGGCGCCGGCGCCCAGGCCGCGGGTAAGGTCGGTGCCGATGTGCACCTTGATATCGGCATCAGAGATCGCGAGTGCCTGAGCATCGGTGTTGATGGCAACAAACTCGACGCCGCGGATGCCCTCTTCGATCATTCGATTGACCGCGTTGGTACCGCCGCCGCCGACGCCGACCACCTTAATGACGGCAAGGTAGTTGTTGATCTCTGTCTCGTGCATGTCGGTCCTCCGAACAAAGGTTATAGCCATAGCATGGGTCGACCCCTGCGCACATTAACCTTCAGGTTGAAAGTAAATGCAAAGGTAAACCGTATTATGTTTGCACATTATGAACGTATCAGTCAAATAATTGACCGCAAAACCAAACAAACCAGATAAACGGCGTGGTATGGCCCCTCAACAAAGCATCAACCAGCGCTACGAGGTCGGAGCATTCCTAAATGTGTAGTTGCCCGGAGAGCGCACATTGATATACGTTACGCCCTCTACCTGCGAAAGCAACTTGGTGACTACGCGTTCCTTCTTGGCGATATCGTCCGAATCGCCCAGCGACACCTCAATGCCGTTATTGAGGTTTGCCGAGATGGCTTCGACCGAAGGCGTGGAAATATCCTTGACTTGTCCCAAGAACTCGCTCGAAAAACCACGCACATAATCCAGGCCGGCCTTAACGGCTTTGGAGTTCACCGCCTGGCCGGAAACCGGAGCGACATCCGCCGAGACATCAGTCAATAACACCGCGCCATAATGCTTGGCGAGCGCCAGCGCGGCATCGATTCCGGTCAAGGTATTTGAGCCCTGCCCTGTCGTGATGACGTTGCCCTGGTCGTCCACTTCGACCGACGTCGACAGCGGGGCGATCCAGGTGTCATCGTCTCCGATAGCCCAGGCAAGGTCGTCGGAGCTGATATACGCAATGGCGATAACTTTACGCTCCGTCGGCGTGATGATAAGCGTATGGGGAAACTGGCGCTGGACATCCACGCCCGAAACCCACGGGTTCTGCTTGAGATCCTCGGTAATCTGGTCGGGATCGACGTTAAAAAGCGACGTTCCCTCGGGCAAGTCGATCAGCTGGATAGCATCGTGCTTCGTCACATGCTCGCTGCCTTGAATCTGAATATCAGTGGCAGTAAACAGTCCAGAGTTGATCACCACGATGGCAACGACGACGAGCACGGCCAAGACGGCCAGAACGCCGCCCACGATTTTGCCTTTGCCTGTAACGACAGAAGCCGCGTCTGATGTTTTATTTGCCATCGCTCTAAGTGAAGATAACGGGTTGAAACCTTTTTTACTCGAAGGCTTCTTGGCGGTAGCCGGCACCGATGTCAGCGAGCGCGGTTTCGATGCGCCCAGCGTGCGACCTGGACGCGCCGCTTTAGTTCCCGTCGAGGGCTTGGGAGCCGCCATGGGACGGGCAGGCTTGGCGCCCATAACAGGCTTTGACGTCATCGAGGGACGCGAGGACTTTTTTGCGGCCGGACGATTACCGAGCTGCGAGCCGACGACCGGACGACTGGTCTGTCGAGCATACCCGACAGACTTAGAGTGCGCGACGGTATTGCGTTGAGGTTTGGCAGGCGCGCCGGAACGCCCTCCGGCGCGGCGGAAGGTGGGTTTCGATGCTCTAGAAGCCGAGGAATTTAACTTCCGGTCTGAGCTCGATGCCATACGCCTCCCTCACCTTTCCGTGCACATGTCTAATAACCGCGGCAACGTCATCGGCCGAGGCAGTTCCGTTATTAACGATAAAATTAGCGTGAACGGGCGAAACTTCCGCGCCGCCAATCGAAAAACCCTTTAATCCACAATCCTCGATAAGCTTGCCCACACTCGCATCGGGCGGGTTGCGAAAGACAGACCCGCAGGATGCGCGACCCATGGGCTGCGTACGCTTGCGCCTTGTAAGGTACCGCTCCATGCGCTCGCGAATGTCGGCCTTGGGCGCCGGTTTAAGCTTGAACACGCACTCGAGGATGATCTCATTGCGGGGAAGGCTACATTCGCGGTAGTCCCAAGTGATCTCGGACCCCGCATAATGCTTGATACCGGATGCCGGGTCAAACGTTACGACATCCTCAACCAGCGAGCCAATCCACTCGGTCCGTGTGCCGGCATTCATGGATATCGCACCGCCGACCGAACCAGGAATGCCAACGGCAAACTCAAGGCCCGAGAGGCTACGCGACAGGGCATCGTTGACCAGGCGCGCAAACATCACGCCCGCACCGACCGTCAGCGTACAACCGTCATCGGCAACAACCGTGCGCTGAAACTCACGTCCGAGCGAAATGACGGCACCGCGATAACCGCCATCGGCAACCAGCAGATTGGAGCCCTTGCCGATGATGACCCACGGCACCTGCTCGCGATCGAGCACCGCCACGGCGCGGCGGAGGGCATGATAGCTATGGCACGTCACAAAGAGGTCGGCCTTGCCGCCGATACGATAGCTCGTATGACGCGCAAGGCGCTCGTCCTCGATCACATCCGTGTCGATCATGCCCGAGAGCGCCATGACGGCGTTAAACAGACCCATTAAACTTAAGCGTCTTTCTTGGCAGTCAGATACTCAATGAACTCGGGACCGACGGTCGTAACGTCGCCGGCACCCATGGTGAGCAGCAGGTCGCCCTCGCCCACCATCTGCTCGAGCTCCTGATTGAGCTCAAGACGGCTGGAGCAGTACACGACCTCCTTGCCAGGATGCTTGGCGCGCACGGTATCGGCGAGCATCTTAGAGGTGACACCCGGAATGGGCATCTCGCCAGCCGAGAACACATCAATCAGCAGCAGTTTATCGGCATTGGCAAATGCATCGGCAAAGTCGTCGCACAGGGCCTGCAGACGCGAATAGCGGTGCGGCTGGAACACGACGTCGACGTGCTTGTAGCCCAGCGACGAAGCGGCGGCAAGCGTCGCCTTGATCTCGGTGGGGTGATGGCCGTAATCATCGACCACGGTGATGCCATCGATATCGCCCACGTGGGTAAAGCGACGGCGGACGCCCTCAAAGCTCGAGAGCGCCTTGGCGGCGGCGTCGATGTCAAGGCCCAGGACATGGGCGACGGTGAGCACCGCCGTGGCGTTGAGCATGTTGTGGCGACCGGGATTGCTCTTGATCTCCACAGCGTGCTCAGTGCCGTCCTCAAAGCGAACGATAAAGTCACTCTGGATGCCCTTGACATCCGGGTGCACGCAGACGATGTCGTTGCTCTCGGCAAAGCCGTAGGAAAGCACGTGACGGCCCGTCGACTTGGCGAGCTCGACCAGATGCGGGTCCTCACCGCAGACGATGACGGTACCGTCCTCGCCCACCAGGCTCATGAATTTGGCGAAAGTTGCCTCGATCTCCTCGATACCCGAGTAGTGATCGAGGTGGTCGGCCTCGACGTTGGTCACAATGACCACGTTGGGGTTCAGGAACAGGAAGGAGCTGTCAGACTCGTCGGCCTCGGCGACAAAGTAGTCGCCCGAGCCGTTCTTGCCGTTCGTGTCATAGCCCTCGACGATGCCGCCGATCAAGAAGCTCGGATCCAGACCCATGCGGTCGAGCATGGTGGCGCACATCGAAGACGTGGTGGTCTTGCCATGCGTGCCGGCAACAGCGACGGTAGTGTAGCCGTGGCCCAAAGCAGAGAGCATCTTGGCACGGGGCCACACGGGAATGCCCAGCTCGCGAGCGCGCACGAGCTCAGGGTTGGACTCCGGAATAGCGGTGGAGACAACAACCACGTCGGGCTTGACCTCGTCGATCGTGGCGGCCTCATGGCCCACGTGCACCTTCACACCAGCGCGGGTAAGCTGGCGGATATAACGTGACGTCTTAAGGTCGGAGCCGGTAACGGCATAACCGCGCTCGTGCAAAACGAGAGCGATGCCGCTCATGCCGGCGCCGCCGATACCGATAAAGTGGGCGCTCTTAAACTCGGGCGCGGAGGTTGCAGTCTGGGAATCAGCCATGTGCTCGTGTACTCCTTGCGTAAACACTGCCTGTAACCCGTTAACTGTACCGCACCTACCGCATCAGCGCGAGGGCGACCGACGATATCCCGTCTAACTAACGCAAACCCTCTACCGCATCGGCCAGAAGAGCGGCGGCCCTATCCTGAGCCAGACCACGCGCCGCCTGACGCATGGCGTCGCGCGCCGCCGCGTCATCGACCAGGTGCAGCAGCTCATCGGCAAAGGCAGAACCGTCGATATCGGCATCGGCGCAGAGCACGCCGGCCCCGGCGTCGACCAGATAACGGGCATTGGTGGTTTGATGGTCGGCCGTCGCATGCGGATACGGCACGAGCACCGAGGGCACGGCGAGCGCAGCGATCTCGGCCACGCTCGATGCGCCCGAACGCGAGAGCACCAAATCGGCAGCAGCCAGCATATCGCCCATATTGTCGATGTAAGGCTGGACGCGATAACGTTTCGCCTCCTCGGGCGTCAGCGCCAAAGCGCACTCGGTGTCCTCAAAGCCATCGGCACCCGTCGAATGCAACACATAGAGGTTCTTGCGCGAAAGCAGCTCGTTTTTGAGCGAAACCACGCGCTCGTTGAGGTGCTGGGCGCCAAGTGAACCGCCAAAGACGAGCAGCAGCGTAGCGTCCTCGGGAACGCCAAGTGCCTTGCGGCCGCGAGCGTGATCGCCCTCGATCACCGAGCGACGAACAGGGTTGCCGGTCATGAGCACATGGTCAGGGTCACCTTCGCGCTCAAAGACCGAGCGCGCTGCCGGCACCGAGATGCACACGCGGGCGGCATGGGAGTTCATCATCTTGTTGGCCAGGCCCGGAACAGAGTTCTGCTCATGCAGCAGATACGGAACGCCCGCACCCTTGCACCACCCCAGCAGCGGAACCTCGACATAGGCACCAAAACCGATGGCGGCATCGGGCTTGCCGACCTTTGAGAAATGACTGGCGAGCGCACGCTTGGCCTTGTTGACACGCCACAGCGAGGT
>USAX01000072.1 GCA_900552705.1 uncultured Collinsella sp.
CCTTGCACCACCCCAGCAGCGGAACCTCGACATAGGCACCAAAACCGATGGCGGCATCGGGCTTGCCGACCTTTGAGAAATGACTGGCGAGCGCACGCTTGGCCTTGTTGACACGCCACAGCGAGGTCAGCGCCGTCCAAGGACGGGAGCGGTCGAAGCCCGTGACCGTAATGGGCACAAAATCAAACCCAGCCTCGGGGACCAGACGACCCTCGAGCTTGCGCGACTGGCCCACGAACACAACGTGGTGGCCACGGTCACGCAGCTCTTCGGCCAGGGCGAGCGCGGGGTTAATGTGTCCTGCCGTGCCGCCGGCTGCAATAGCAACGGTCATTTTATCGGTCATGGTAGTCCCTTCGTACACGCGGTCCCTGGTCGTCGGTGCGCAGACGCGCCGACGGGTCCGAGTTCAAATCGATTCGATTATATCCGCCGCCCGCGTTGCGAGGGCTGGGGCGCTGAGGACGACCTTGCGGAGCCGTCCGCGGACGTGGACGAGCTGCCGGCTCGGATGCAGAACCATCCAGAACGGTAAAGCCGCTACGCGAAGGTCGTTCACCGCGCACATGGGCTACGCCGGCGGTGCTCTCGTCCATAACGGCAAAGCTCTCACGGCGGCGGTCATACTCATCGCGGCGGGCGCTCTCGTACGAAACGCGCAGGATCAACCCGGCAAGCATGAGCGACACAATAATCGACGAACCGCCGTAGCTAATAAACGGCAACGGTTTACCCGTCATGGGAAACACGTTGAGGATGCCCAGCGCATTGATCAAAAACTGCACCGCAAGAATGACCGCGGAACCCGATGCCATAAGTGCTCCGCGACGATCGGTCGCCTGCTCAGCAATGCGAAACGCCGAGTAGATCAGCATCGCAAACACCAAGAAGAACAGCACGGTTCCGATAAAGCCAACTTCCTCGCCGATAATAGCCAAGATGTAGTCGTTGTGCGCCTCGGGCAAATACGAGTACTTCATGGTGGAGTTGCCGATACCACGGCCGAACAGTCCGCCCGAGGCAAACGCCATGATGGCAAGCGTGGCCTGATAGCCGTCACCATATTCGTCTGCCCAAGGATTCCAAGCAACCTGGACACGCGTCATGCGATACGGCTCGGCGATAAGGGCAATCGCAATGACGGCGATGCCGGCAACAACCGTCCAAACGATATATTTGGGGTCCAATCCCGCAAACAACGCCATGCATATGAGGGTCAACAAAATGATCAGAACGGTACCAAAATCGGGCTGAACAAAGATCAGGAAGAGCGAAATACCCAGGTAGATGCCCATCTTGCGAAGGAATTCGTTGATGTTGCCACCGGGCGAAAAGAAGCGATCAAGCATGATGGCCGAATACGCAATGGCAAATGGCTTTAAAAACTCGGAAGGCTGGAACTGAATACCGGCGATGTTGAGCCAGCGCGTGGCGCCACGGCTGCCGCTGCCCACCAAGAACACCAGAAACAGTAGCCCTATCATGCCGATAAGGAAGATCCTAAGCACATCCTCCCCAAACCAGCTGTCCGGCAAAACGCGCACGATGGCAATCAGCGCCAGAACACCAACCACGGCAAACGCGGCCTGTCGACCCAGGAAAAACGTCGCCGAGCCATTCTCGTGCAGCGCCTCGACCGAAGACGCCGAGTACACCATCAGCAGACCAAAGCACACCAAAGTAAACAGGCAGGCCATAAATATCAGACGGGGGCGCATGATGCGGGCGGGAACGCCGGCAATATAGCGTTCGCTAAACGACTGCCCGCCGCGACCGGAACGCGGTGTGCTGCGCCGCGAGGAAGCACGGTCCGAGTCGGGCCTCCTCATATCACTTCGGGGGCTCTCCTCTCTCACCGGCAACCCCTATTCCGTTTGCGATTTCGCTGCTGTGGCAAGCTGGGCCACGTAGTCCTTAAACACGCGACCGCGCTCCTCGTAGCCCGAGAACTCGTCGAACGAAGAACAAGCGGGCGAAAGCAGGATCACGTCGCCGCGGCTCGAGAGCGAGCGGGCAACGTCAACGGCATCGCGCAGGTCATCGGCCTGGGCGATATCCACGTCACCATCGACATCGGCCTCGTCCATAGCAGCGGTAAAGCGCTCGCGCGCATCGCCAAAGCAAACGACCGAACGCACGTTGTCCATAACGACGCGGGCAAAGTCCGCAAGCGGTGTGCCCTTATCGTGGCCGCCGAGCAGCAAAATCACATCGTCGTCGGGAAACGCCGTCAGGGCCTTTTCGACCGCATCGGTGTTCGTTGCCTTGGAATCGTTGACGTAGCGCACGCCATCGATCTCGCCGCAGGGTTCCACGCGGTGTTCGAGCGGCTGGAACGATGCCAAACCGCGGCAAATGCCCTCGGGATCGGCACCGACGGCCAGAGCAGCCGTGGCGGCACATAGGGCATTGATGACATTGTGATGGCCCGAGATCTTGAGCTCGGATGTGGCGACAAGCTGAGTCTCGACGCCCTTCAGGCGCACGATCATCTTGCCGTCGCGCACGAAGGCGGCGTCTGCACCCTCGGGCTCGTCAAAAGCGACCTTGCAGATGCGGCGGCCCGGTGTGTAGATGTATTCATCGAACTCATGGATGCCGGCATCCTCAACGTCGATAACCACGAGGTCGTCGTCGACCATATTCTCGAACAACTTGATCTTGGCAAGCGCATAGTTCTTGTGGCTCTTGTGCCAGCCCAGGTGATCGGGCGTGATGTTGAGCAGCACCGCCACGCGAGGATGAAGCTCGGCGGTCGTAGCAATCTGATAACTCGACAGCTCGGCCACAAACCACTCATTGTGCGCGCGGCCGTCGATCTCGTTCACCGGCGGCTCACCGATGTTGCCGACGGCCACGCTGGCTTCACCGGCGGCCTTGAGCAGATAATCGGTCAGCGACGTGGTAGTTGTCTTGCCGTTGGTGCCCGTGATGGCGATCCAATTTTGGGGAGACAGACGATAGGCAAACTCGGGCTCGCCCATAATCTGGGCGGCATGCTCACGCCCAGCCTTAAAGAAGGCCGAGAACTCCGAGATACCCGGGCATGTCACGCACACGTCATAGGCACCCTCGACCTGCTCGGTGCCGTAGACAAACGACGCGCCCTGCGCCTCGAGCGCACGTGTGGCGTCATTGGGCTCGGAGGTACCACCGCCATACACGGTCGTGGCGCTCACGCGCTCGGGGTGAGCCAGCGCCCAACGGGCGACATCGAGACCGGATTTACCCTGCCCCAAAACGAGCAGGCTAAAGACATCAGCAAGAGGCATGAAAGACCACTATCCCAACTGGAAGAACAGGGCGAGGCCAACGGCGCCAAAGGCCGCGGCGATAATCCAAAAACGGATAACGACCTTGGTCTCGGCCCAGCCCTTCTTTTCGAAATGATGATGAATGGGCGCCATAAGGAAGACGCGCTTGTGCGTAAAGTGGAAATAGACAACCTGGATCATGACCGACAGGGTCTCGACGATAAACAGACCGCCGATGATGAGGGAAACGACTTCGGTGTTGGTCATGATGGAGGTGCAGGCAAACGCGGCACCCAGGGCAAGCGAGCCGGTATCGCCCATAAAGATACTCGCCGGGTAGCAGTTGAACCACAAAAAGCCCAGGCAGGCACCGGCGCACGCCGTGCAGAAGATGGACAGGTTCACGTCACCGTGCAAAAACGCCATGGCGGCCATGGCGAGCATGGCGATCATGGAAGTGCCGCCGGCAAGGCCATCCAGACCATCGGTCAGGTTCACGGCATTGGAGAGACCAGCGATCATCAGCCAGCAAAATACAATGTAGAGCCACGGGAACGAAAGGCCGCAGATGGTGGTCGAAAGAACACCGAGGTCAATCGTCAGGCCGCCGGGAAAACGAATCTCGGGGGCGACGCCGCACCAATTGACGGCAAGTACCGTAAAGGTGACACAGATAATGGTTAGACCGATCATCTTGGCGTGAGGCGTCAGGCCGAGCGAGCGACCATGCGTGACGGAGGTCAGGTCGTCGATGAGACCCAAAACGCCGGTGGCCAGCGTGGCAAGCAACACGAGCACGAGCTCGGTGGTGAGCTTGCCCATCAACAGGCAGGTCAGCGAGATCGCGACAAGGATGATGACGCCGCCCATGGTCGGCGTACCCTGTTTAATCAAATGACGCTTGGGGCCGTCGGCTCGGACCTGCTGGCCGATACCCTCGACCTTCAGCAGCTTGATCCACCACGGCATAAGCAGCAGCGCAATGGCGGCAGCGATGCCAAGCCCCAAAAAGGCCTGATACGTAGGATACGAGGGATTGCCGAACATGGGCTAGCACACACCTTCCACAAAGCGGTCGAGCTCAACAAAACGGGAACCCTTGACCAATACAACATCATGATTTTCAAGCGCGCCGCCCATGCGGTCGAGCACCTGCTGATAATCGGAGAACACCTGGATGCGGTCCTCATCCATACCCATCATGCGTGCGGCATCGGCCATGAGCTGAGCCAGCTCACCGCCGACGCACGCGAGCATGTCGAGCTTCTTGGCGGCGGCATAGGCGCCCACGAGCTCATGCATACGGGGAGCCTCGTCGCCCATCTCGCCCATCTCGCCCAAGATCGCCATGCGCGAACCGTCACAGATGAGCGAGCACAGCAAATCGAGGCCGGCAGCCATAGACTCGGCACTGGCGTTATAGGAGTCGTCGATGATGCGTGCACCGCTCTTGGCGCGCTTGATCTCCTGGCGGTGCCCGGTGATCGTAAGACCCCTAAAGGCAGCATCGATCTGCTCGGGCGTCACGCCCAGGCGATAGGCAACCGCGGCGGCCTTAACGGCATTAGGAACGGACTGCACGCCGGGGATGGCAAGCATGGTATCGATTGTCTCGCCCTGGCCAAAATCGAGCGTAAAGACCGGACGGCCCTCGTCATCAACGCGAACGTCGCGGGCGCGGACCTCATCATCGTCCGAGACACCGGCCAGCATCACGTCGATACCAGCAGGCTGGGCGAACGTATCGCGAATGAACGGCGTAAAATCGTCCTCGCCGCCCAAAACCAGCAGCGGCAAATAGTCGCCGGCGGCGCACATGCCCTGGACAATCTCGGCCTTAGCGCGGGCGATGTTCTCGCGGCTGCCCAAAATGCCGATATGAGAGGTGCCGATCTTGCTCACGATGGCAAGGTTGGGATTGGCAGACAGAGACAGGCGCTCGATCTCGTGGAAATGGTTCATGCCCATCTCGAGCACCAGGACCTCGGTATCGGCCGGAGCGGAAAGCACCGTGAGCGGCATGCCGATCAGGTTATTGAAATTGCCCTTGGTGGCCCAGACACGATAGCGCTTGGCGAGCACAGCGGCGAGAACGTCCTTGGTCGTCGTCTTGCCGATGGAACCGGTAATGCCAACGACCAGACAGCCAAGCTCCAGGCGATACGCGTGCGCCAAACGCAGCAGAAACTCCTCGGGATCATCGGTCAGCAAGATGGCACAGCCCTTGTCCTGCGCCAGCGAGACCAGCTCGGTCTCGGGCTCACGCGTCATCACGACGGCGCCGGCACCCGACTGGACGGCACGGGAAGCAAAATCATTGCCGTCGACGTTTTCACCGGGAAAGGCGACGAAAATCGTCCCTTCCTCGACCTGGCGCGAGTCGATAACGCACCCGCGGCATACCCGATCGACTTCTCCCGTCACGGTTCGGGCCCCTGTTGCGGCCGCGAGGTTGTTGACGGCGATCTCTATCATTGCAGCTCCCCTGTAAACCTAAATAATGCTATCGGCGTATTGTATCCCAGCGCCGCGCATGCGTGGTGCAGGGCATGTGAACACCCCTCATATGGGACAACAAACCACGCCCCAAAGATTGTAACCCCCTACTTCGTGTGTGGGATACCCAGCACGTCGAGCGCGTTGGCCATAATGGACTGGAACGGCACCGCAGCGGCATCTGAGCCGCTCGGCGTTCCGTCGAGCGTGATATAGCACAGCACCTTGGGCGATTGTGCCGGTGCAAAGCCCATAAAGGACGACATGTAGTTCTCCTTGAGGTAGCCGCCGTTCTCGTCGGCACGTTCGGCCGTACCGGTCTTACCCGCCACGTCATAGCCGTCAACAGCGCCGCCAACGCCCGTTCCCTCCGACACGACCGTCTGCATGCACGATGTCACCTGGGATGCGGCGTCCTCCGAAATCGCGCGCTCGCCCTCGCCCCAGTCCTTCTCGTCGCCCTTGCTGGACTTATAGAAGTGCGGGGTCATCATCACGCCGCCGTTGGCGATGCCGCCCACGGCACGTGCGATCTCAATCGGCGAGACAGACAGCGCCTGTCCAAAGCTCATCGAGCCCAGCGTGGCGCCGTCATACTGGTCACGCTCCTTGACGATGCCCAGGCTCTCGCCCGGAAAATCGACACCCGAGCTGTGACCGATGCCCCACTTGTCCACATAGGCGGCAAAGTCGTCGGCACCGATCTTGCGCCCCACCAGGACAAAACCCACGTTGGACGAACGGCGCATCATCTCGCGTACATCCATGGTCATGGCGTAGTCGCGCTTGTCGGCATCGGTGACGGTATCGTCGCCCACCTTGATGCTCGCCGGCACCTCAAACGACGTACTCGATCGCACGACGCCCAAGTCGAAGCCGGCGCCCGCCACAAGCGTCTTAAAGACTGAGCCGGGCTCGTAGGCATCGGTGACCAGGCGCAAGTTCATATCCTCGGTCTTGGCGTTTTCCAAATTGGTCTGGTCGTAGGTCGGATACGAGCAGGCTGCCAAGATCTCGCCTGTCGTAGGATCGGTGACCAGCGCCGAGCCGTTCTTGGCCTTTGTCTTCTCGACAGCCTCTGCCAGGGCATCCTCGGCCGCACGCTGGATATTGACGTCGAGCGTCGTCACGATATCAACGCCGTCGACCGCAGCCACCTTTTTATAGGCACCGCCCGCGATATAGCTGCCGTCCCTCGCGCGCTCGCGTACGAGAGAACCGTTCGTGCCGGTCAGAAGCTTGTTGTATTGCTTTTCGAGACCCGTCAAGCCGTCGTTGTCTACATTCACTACACCCAGCACCTGCGATGCCAGATTGCCGTATGGATATACGCGCTTCATGGCCTGCTCAAAAAGCACGCCGGGCAGGTTCTTCTTCTCCAGCGCCGCAGCGTCGTCTTCGTCCACCTGGCGCTTGATATACACCCAGGTTCCATCGGACTCAACGAGCTTGCGGCAGGTCTTTTTATCGATTCCAGTTGCCTTGACCAGCGCCGACACCGTCTTGTCAACATCCTCGACAAGCTGGGGGTTCACGGCGATGTTGCGACATTCGACCGACGACGCCAGCACGTTACCGTTGCGGTCGTAGATGGTGCCACGTTTGGCATAGAGGGTCTGCGCAAGCAGGCGGCGCGCATCGGCACGCCCGCGCAGTTTATCGGCTTCGACAATTTGATAGTCGGCAAGGCGAAAGACGCCCAAGCCCAAGCCAAGCCCAATGAAGCCCATGACGGCTTTGCGGCGAGGCAGAGGCGTGCCTGTGAGCCATTCGGTCGACGAACTCTTGCGCGACCTGGTGCCATGCACTTGAGGGCCGCCCGAGCCGCGAAGTCGCGACGCCGGGTCGTTGCCACGGGACTGCCCGGCGTTGTAAGATTGCCGACCCGTTCCTTGATAACCAGAACGTCCCCGCGACGAGGGACGTCCAGAACCGCGGCCCCCATCGGAACCGCGGCGATAGTCATTTGTCATACTCAGCTACCGTCTTGCTACTGAGCGGTCGCGGTCGCGTTGGCGCCCGCGGCTGCATCCTGCGAAAAGTCAAGTGTAACGCTCTCGCTGGGCTCCACCATGCCATAAGCGCCCGCAAGGTCGCGAATGCGCGTGTCGGCGCCATAGACCGAATGCATGACCTCCAGGTCGGAGCTCTCATCGGTCGCTTTTTCGAGCGTGTTGGTAAGCTCGGCGTTGCTGTTGAGCACCTGGGCCGTAACGCCGGCGAGCGCCACGCGGGCGACGCCGATCGTCATGAAGATGGCCGCAATGATACAAAACGTTTTAAGAACGCTCATGAAAACCGGGCTTACCGCCTGGTTTGCCTGACGGCCCGCGCCCGTGTAGACATCAAAGCGCGGCGTGCGCTGCTCACGGGGAGCAACGGGGGCCTGCGGCGTCTCACGATAGGCGGGCATGGCGTTCATATCATAGGCGAGTGCTGCGCTTGAAGTGTTGTAGCCCATGATATGCCGCCTCCCATCCCGAGTACGTTGGTAGTGTGTTTAAGCTTCGTTTATGGTGCGAGCGGGAGGTCCAATATCGCGCGGTCGCGCCTACAGACGCTGCGCCACGCGGATTTTGGCTGATCTCGCCCGAGGGTTGCGCTCAACCTCATCAGGCTGGGCAACCAAGGGTTTGCGGGTGATGACCTTGAGTATCGGCACGTTGCCGCACACGCACACCGGAATCTCCGGCGGACACGTGCACCCCTGGCTCATCTCCTTAAAGTGATTCTTTACGATACGATCCTCAAGCGAGTGATACGAGATGACGCAGATACGTCCGCCCGGATTGAGCCACCTGGTGGCGGCATCAAGCCCTCGTTCGAGCACATCGAGCTCGTGATTGACCTCGATGCGAATGGCCTGGAAACTTTTCTTGGCCGGGTGTCCGCCATGCCGACGAGCGGCAGCCGGGATACCCGCCTTGATGATCTCGACAAATTGGCCGGTGGTTTCGATCGGTTCTTGCTCGCGGCGGCGCACGATCTCGCGCGCGATCTGCGAGGCGAACTTCTCTTCGCCGTAGACGCGTAGAATCCGGGCGAGGTCGTGTTCGTTATAGGTGTTGATGACCTCAGCTGCGTTTAAGGTGTTATTACCCGGATCCATCCGCATGTCCAATGGGGCGTCCTCGTTATACGAAAAGCCCCTGCCAGGGATATCGAGTTGCGGTGACGAAACGCCCAAATCGAACAGGAAGCCATCGACCCCGGGCACCTCGGCCGAGCAAAGCAGCTCGTCCAAGTCGCCGAAGTTGCCCTTCAGCAGCTGGTGCGGAACGCCGGGAACCTCGCGGTCCAGACGGGCGCCAGCGGCCTCGAGGGCCATGTCGTCCTGATCGACGCCGAGCAAAAGGCCCGTCTCCCCCACCTGCGCGGCCATCTTTACCGAATGGCCGGCACCGCCAAGGGTGCAATCGCAGACAACGGAGCCGCTCTTTAGCCGCAGCGATTCAAGTACTTCGCCGAGCATGACAGGTTCATGCCGATATTCTTGTGTCAAGATCCCACGCTCCATCCGTTACCCGTGCCTTGCCCTTACGAGAAGAAGAGGTCCAGCAGGGCCTCATCGTCATCGTCCTCATCGGCCGCGGCGCGATCCCAAACCTCAAGGTGGTCGTAGTTGCCCACAACCGTGACCTCGCGGTCGAGGTTCGCCTGCTTGCGGAGAGACTCGGAAAGACCGATACGACCGGCGCTGTCCACGTCCATCGACGTGGTGCGCTTGTTGATCGCCCTCATGAGCTTCTGGTCATTAATGTCACGCGGGTTAAAACCCTCGTGGCCCTCACGACCCGCGAAGAGTCCTTCGACCCACTTATCGAAGGCCTCGGCAGAGAACACGTACAGAGCATCGACATCCAGGGCTTTGAACACGCGAACGTGCTCTCCAAGCTCCTCGCGAAGGGGTGCAGGCAGGGACAGACGACCTTTTGCATCGAGATTGCGCTCGTATGCACCAGTCATTCCCATGTGCGCCCTCCCCTCGGTTACTCAGATGGCACGTACGCGGGGAACCCCCCCGCCTGTCGACGTCATTAATAATATGGGGAACCGCCCCATTTTTCAACACCTTTCCCC
>USAX01000073.1 GCA_900552705.1 uncultured Collinsella sp.
TCGCAAGCACTCGAATACGAGCGCCAGCCGTTTATCCCCATGTTTATCTACGGCGACCACGGCGCCATGGAGTCCGAGCGCCAGAAGGGCGAGGAGGCCCTCAAGGTGCTCGAGACCGAGTACTTTACCGCCGAGGGCGACCCCGGCTTCGACTTTGTCACCGTGCGCGACCTGGCCGACCGCAACCGCGACCTGTGCGACCAGATTGGCGAGGCGCGCCTGCGCAACGTTACGCCCGCGACGCTTTCGCGCGGCCTGTCCGATGCCGACACCTGTGCCGCCATCGGCAAGATGCAAAAGCGCACCGCCGCGTCCGTCATGCGCGAGATCCGCGGCGACCGTGATGCGCTCGGCGTCGCCTACGCCCGCAAGCCCATCCAAGGCACGGTGCTCGGCATCGACATCGAGACCACCGGCCGCGCACCCGAGCGCGGCTACATCATCAACGTGGGCTGGGAGATCATGGAGCTCACCAGCGACGCCGTCCCGCATGACGCCGAGGCACACTACTGCGGCCTGCCCGACATCTACCGCGGCGAAGATGTGCCGCTGTCGAATATCCACCACATTACCTGGGACGACATCGACGGCAAAACGCCCTTCCGCGAGAACAAGGAGCTGCAAAAGCAGCTGCTCAAGCTTATGAAGAAGTACCCGTACATGGCGCATAACGCCGCCTTTGAGGACAGCTGGTTCAAGATTCACCTGGACGGTTACGCCGAGGCACGCCGCGCGGGTAAGATCATCGTCATCGACTCGCGCCAGATCTGCCGCAGCCTGGACGCCGACGTGCGCTCGCTCCCCCGCGAGTCCGCCCCCGCCGCGCTCGAGAACTGGGCACGCCGTCGCGGCACCCTCGCGCCCGACGCCAACGAGCAGCATCTGGGTCTGGACGACACCGACCTCATGCTCCGCACGGTACAGGCCGAGTTCAACCTCAAGAACCTGTTTGCGAAATAACCGATCCATCTGCGGGAGCGCCTGCCAGGCACAGTGCAATCCGTCTGGACGCACCGGCACGCAGTAAACTAGGGCGCAGTCTTATGGCTGCACCCTAGTTTTAATCAAAACGAGCAAATACGCATGCTTCACATAGTCGGCAGGTTGGCCCACCTACTTTTTTCGAGTTGTTCGGCCAGCTGAACCACTAGTCGAGGCCCCTTGAACCGCAATCGAGCGCTATAGTCGCCCCAATTTCGCAACCAAGCCCTATAAATCTACCTGAATCAATTCGAATAGGACGTTGCGATCGCACCATTCGTATAGGATAAGGCCGAATAACTCAAATTATGTTGGTGAGGCATCTGAGCGGTCGGCAAAAACGCTTAGAAGCTACGAATCCGCAACTAAAGTTCACCAAAATGGGGCAGCCGACAGAAACCTCCCCAGCCGAAGCTGCCCCCCCTCAATACGACAGCTCAAAAACCCACCGTTCGCAGAAGATAAGCCGCGCCCCAATACCGTTGCCCGAAGTTTCGAGCGTATATGGCGTCCGCTATGCCATCATGCGCGTATGGGAATCGTTCTGTCACATACCACGGCACGCGCTGTATACCAAACAGTCAGCTCGCTCGCAAGCCACGCGACCGATCCCATACCTATGGAAAAGATCAAGGTGTCTGCGCCGACCACGTCCAACCTGGAAGCGGCGCGAGCATGGCTCAACAGAAAGAATGTCGATTCTGAAAGCATCCATGTGCTGACGTTTTCCAATAATGCCAAAAGGCACCGCAAGGGCTGCATCTGCCACTGCACGCGCTATACGTTTGATGCAGAAAGCTACCTAGAACTCGAGCCGAACGTCTACATCGTCGATATCAAGCTGTGCGCGTTAGAAGCAGCAGCCGACCTCAACCTTTCGGAGCTCGTTGAGTATTGCTTTGAAATCTGCGGCTCCTACGCGCTTGGAACGTCCGACGAAACTCAATATCGCGAGCGCCCAGCCCTAACCAGCGTTGAAGAGCTCAGAGCCTTCTTTTCAGAGGCATCGGGGTATCGTGGATCTAATAAAGCACTTAAGGCACTTTCTTATGTACGCGAAGGCTGTCGCTCCCCACTCGAAACGGCGTTTGTCATGATGCTGACAATGCCCAAGTCAATGGGTGGCTTAGCCATACGCGCTATCAAAACGGACTATCCGATCCCAGTCCCCAAAAGATACGCCGCCCTAACGCGACGGACGGTTTTCTACCTCGACGCGCTGCTCGAAAATTCGATGACCGATATCGAATACAACGGCTTTTACCACGACGAGCCCGAACAGCAATCAATTGACGAGGAACGCCGAAACACGCTGCGAAACATGGGATATGCCGTTATCACAGTTAGTCGTCATTCGTTTTTCAAGCAGTCCGCTTTTAGGCGGGTCATGGAAGCGATTCGCATTCGCGAGAAGATATGGCCCGGTCGACTCCCGGATAACTTCGCCATCCTGCAAGAAACTCTTCGTCAATTTGTCTTGCGGCGCTACTTCGAATACGGTCGCCGCGTCCTGGAGACACTCAAAGAAGAAGAGGCCGCCAAGCGCGAAATTGCAAGCCAATATCCGCAAGCTGATGACCCGAGCATCAACGATGTGCCAGAACCCGACGACATGCAACACGTCGGGGCCCTTGCTGAGGAAATCAATGGGCCTTGGGAATGCGACATGTTCGCAAAAATCGATGAAAACCGCACGGAAGACGACACGATTATTGATCTAATTGAGAATTCGCTCTTCTAAAGGCGATCTCTGCGGATGTCCACCTACATTTTTCGACTTATTCGGCCACCGATGTGCCAGATTGGCTGCAGCAATGCTCAATATAACTTTAGATAAAACTGATTCTGCAGGAACTCCCGTAGAGGAAGAACTGATTCTCGCTGTATTTAACACGATAAAGTACAAATATGAACAGTCCTAATGCTTCTCAAGGTGGCTTTCTTAGCATGCTGGCCGAACATCTCGAAATATGTTGGCGAGCATTGCGTCGATGTCTCCCAACCCGCAGAAAATCGCAGAGGCGGCAAGCAGTCATCGAAGTTAACGTAAATTGTATTGACATATGAACATGCGCTCATATAATCGGAAGTAAGTTATATGAGCGCATGTTCATATGAAAGGATATTGCAATGAGCAGCCACGCTGATGAAACAAAGACCGGCATCGAGGCCACCGAGCCGATCGTCCCCACCACCTGCTCGCCCGAGGACCTTCCCGACGAGGAGCTGTTGTACGACCTGGCCGACCTGTTCAAGGTCTTCAGCGACACCACACGCATCAAGATTCTCTATGCCCTCATGGGCCGCGAGCTCTGCGTGGCCGACATCGCCGAGGCGACCGCAACCTCGCAGTCGGCAGTATCGCACCAGCTGCGCACGCTTAAGCAGTCGCACCTGGTCAAGTTCCGCCGCGACGGCCGCAACATTCTCTACTCGCTCGCCGACGATCACGTCTACACCATGCTTAACCAGGGCATGAGCCATATCTGCGAATAGCAATCACCCACGGTATCAGCGCGGCCGGCACCCAGACCGCTAACACAGGGAAAGGAACCCACCATGAAAAAGCAGTTTAAGCTCGACGAGATCGATTGCGCCAACTGCGCGCGCGAGCTTCAGGACGAACTTGCCAAGCTCGAGGGCGTCAAGTCCGTTTCGGTCAACTTTATGACCCAGAAGCTGACGCTCGAGGCCGACGACGCCAAGTTCGACGAGGTCCTGGACCGCGTCGTTGAGTTCACCGCCGACGCCGAGCCGGACTGCGAGATCATTCTCTAACCCGCGCATACGTTGACCTGCGAGGCCGCGCTTGCCGCGGCCTTTGCTCGCGAAATTATATGAGCAAGTGTTCATACACTCAAATGGGAGGTTTGAATCATGGCAGCCGCCGATCCCAAAAAGAAAAAGAAGAAGCGCAAGAAGAAAGAGTCCCTTGAGCATAAGCGCAACCGCATCCTGGTAGCACTGGGCATTTTTGCCGTTGTTTATGCCCTCGACGAGCTCGGCGCCCTCGCTATCGCATTTGGGGAGCCCGGCAACATCTACGCCAGCTTTGTGCTGTTCCTCGTGCCGTTTTTGATTGCCGGCTACGACGTACTGCAAAAGGCATTCAATAACATCCGCCGCGGCAAGGCCTTCGACGAGAGCTTCCTCATGGCCGTCGCGACCATCGGCGCGTTTGCCATGGTGCTCTTCCCCGACACCGACCCGCACATGGCCGAAGGCGCCGCTGTCATGCTGTTCTACCAGGTCGGCGAGTTGTTCCAGGCATACGCCGTGGGCAAGAGCCGCAAGTCGATCAGTGCCATGATGGACATCGCGCCCGACTATGCTAACGTCGAGCAGCCCGACGGCACGCTCGAGCAGGTCTTCCCCGATGACATCGCCGTCGGCACCGTGATCGTGGTCAAGCCCGGCGAGCGCGTGCCTATCGACGGCATCATCGTCGAGGGCGAGACGCAGCTCGACACCGCCGCACTCACGGGCGAGTCAGTCCCCCGCCCCGCCAAGTCCGGCGACGATATCATCAGCGGCTGCATCAACATGACGGGCCTCATCCACGTGCGCACCACCAAGCCGTTTGGCGAATCCACCGTCGCGCGCGTCCTGGAACTCGTAGAGAATGCCAGCGAAAAGAAGGCGCGCACCGAGAACTTCATCACGCGCTTCGCCCGCGTCTACACGCCCGCCGTCACTGGCGCTGCCGCGGTGCTCGCGCTTGGCGGCGGCCTGGTGACTGGCGCTTGGTCCGATTGGATCCTGCGCGGCCTGACCTTCCTGGTCGTCAGCTGCCCGTGCGCCCTCGTGATCAGCGTACCGTTGAGTTTCTTTGGCGGCATCGGCGGCGCGTCCAAGCTGGGCGTTCTCGTCAAGGGCTCCAACTACCTCGAGACGCTCGCCGACGTGGACACCGTCGTCTTCGACAAAACGGGCACCCTCACCAACGGCACGTTCTCAGTCGTCGCGGTGCACCCCGAGGCTGGCCATACCGAACAATCGTTGCTTGAAGTCGCAGCCCTTGCTGAATCGTTCTCCGATCACCCCATCGCGCAGTCCGTGCGCGACGCCTACCAGGGCGAGGTCGACCCCAAGCGCGTAAGAGACTCCGCCAACGACGCGGGCCACGGCGTGACGGCAACCATCGACGGCAGGCACGTCGTCGTTGGCAACGCCAAGATGCTCGCCACGGCCGGCGTTGAAGCACCGGACTGCGAGGTTGTCGGCACGATCCTCCACGTGCTCGTTGACGGCGTGTACGCCGGCCACATCGTGATTGCAGACACCGTTAAGGCCGATGCGGAGCAAACGATTCGCGACCTGCATGCCGCCGGTATCAACCGAACCGTCATGCTCACGGGCGACCGCGAGGAGGTTGCAGCGTCTGTGGCCAAGCAACTCGGTCTCGACGAGTTCCACGCGCAGCTCCTGCCGGGCGACAAGGTCGAGCGCGTTGAGGCGTTGCTCGCGGCCGAAAGTGGCAAGGGCAAGCTCGCCTTTGTCGGTGACGGCATCAATGACGCGCCTGTGCTTACGCGCGCCGATGTGGGCATTGCCATGGGCGCCATGGGCTCCGACGCCGCGATCGAGGCCGCCGACGTGGTGCTGATGGACGACAAGCCGTCCAACATTTCCCGCGCGATCCGCGTGGCGCGCAAGACCATGTCGATTGTTTGGCAGAACATAATCTTTGCGCTGGGCATTAAGCTGCTGATCCTTGTGCTGGCAGCGCTGGGTATCGCCAATATGTGGCTTGCCGTCTTTGGCGACGTAGGCGTGGCGATCATCGCCATCCTGAACGCCATGCGCGCGATGGGTGTCAAGAACCTGTAGCGCTCGTGGTCCCTCCGGCCGGGGCCGGGCTTGGTTTTGAAAACGTCCTCGCGCATGAGGCCCGTCTTTCCTGCTCCTGCGGAGCAACGGAAAGGCGGGCCTCGCGCTGCGGAGTGTTTTCAAAACCAAGCCCGGCCCCGGCCTGCATTGACACAGCTGGCGGTTCTTGGGCATCGCTTACTGGCGGGGTTCCTTTGCTGAAATGGACTTGGCCGAAAGGGCCGCTGGTCCCGGTCGCTGGTTCGCGCTTTGCGTGAACTCCGCGCTACTGTGGGTCAGTTAGGCTTCTGTTGTTGGACCCGCTACATCTTCCCGTCCCAGCATCGCCCTCAGCTTCTCAAAGCTTTCCTCGCTCAGGCAGTGCTCCATGTGGCAGCCCTCTTGCGACGCGACCTCAGCCGAAACACCCGCATCCTCCAGCAGCCCCACGAAAAAGCAGTGACGCTCCCACATTTGGCGAGCGACCTCCAGACCACGCTCCGTCAGATGAACGTCGCGCTTGCCCATTTCGACATAGCCGTTGCTTTCCAACGTCGCCATGGCCTTGGAAACGCTCGCCTTGGTTACGCCGAGGTACTCCGCAACGTCGATCGAGCGCACGATGCCCTGACGTTCCGATAGAACGTAGATCGATTCGAGATAGTCTTCTCCGGATTCACGCAGGGCCATGGGCCGCCTTTCGCGATGGCTTCTAGTTAGCCTTTGGATACTTTTGCTTGATTTACTTTACCGCAAAAGTTGCCCATGTCTTACTACTTTGCCTAAAAGTTAGCCGTGTTTCACAAAACATGCGGGACGAAAACAAAATGGGGACGCCCCGCAAGGAGTGTCCCCAGGCGCCGGGTGCCGGCCCGCAGTTACATCAATCCAAAGTGCTTCGCGGCGTTGTAGATGCCGTCGTCGTCCACGGCGGTCGTCACGTAGGTCGCCGCGGCCTTCACGGTATCCTGCGCGTTGCCCATGGCCACGCTCGTGCCCACGGCGGCAAACATCGACAGGTCGTTCTCGCCGTCGCCAAAGGCAATCGCCTCGCTCGCATCGATACCAAGCCGCTCGAGCGTCGCCGCCACGCCCAGGTCCTTGCCGCCGTTAGCAGGAATAATGTCGCAGAACAGGTCGCACCAGCGCGTGGTGAGCGAATGCGACACCGCGTCGGTCACGATATGCTCGTCGGCAGGGTCCACAAAGGCGCAGAACTGGTAGACCGGCGCATCGAAGGCATGCTCAAACGGCTCCTCGTGGTAGACGATTCCCGCGTTGCTACCGGCCGTCACCACGCGCTCGGACAGGCGGTTCACAAACGAGTTCTCGCCCTGCATGCACAGCGAGTCGTAGCGCCCCTCGGCCACCTGGTCCACGATCACCGCGACGTCGTCCGGATCGATCGGGCAGCTGCGGTAAACCCCCTCGGCATCAAAGCAGTGCTGGCCCGAAAGCGTAATGTACGCATCCCAACCAAGATCGAACAGCCAATCGGGCATCTGATAGGTCGGGCGACCCGTGGCGATCACGCACGCAATCCCCTGCTCATGAAAGCTGTCGAGCACCTGCTGCGCCGACGCCGGAATCCGATGGGTCTTAAAGCTCAGCAACGTGCCATCGATATCGAAAAACGCGGCCTTGATCATCCTCGCCTACTCCTCGCCCTCGAGCTTTTCGCTCGCCTCGAGCCACGCCATCTCCAGCTCGTCCATGGCGGCGTGGGCCTCGTCGATCTTTGCCTGTTGCTCGCCCAGCGCCGTGTAGTTGGTGGGATCGACCTGGGCCATGGCGGCCTCGGCCTCCTCCACGCGAGCGCGCTGCGTTTCCATCTTGCGCTCGAGCGAGCTCACCTCACGACGGAGCTTTTGGCGCTCGGCATTGGAAAGGCCGTTGGGCTGACCGCTCGACTTGGGCTTTTCGGCCGCAGCCGCCGCGGCACCGGTGTCGAACGTACCGGTCTTGGCGCTCGGTGCACCCACGGGCTCGCCCTCGGCGGTGGCGTTGCACAGGCGCAGGTACTGGTCGACGCCGCCGGGCATATGCGTCAGGTGGCCGTCGAGCAGCGCCCACTGCTGGTCGGTCACGCGCTCCATCAAAAAGCGGTCGTGCGTCACCAGGATCAGCGTGCCGGGCCAGCCGTCCAGCAAGTCCTCGACAATCGCCAGCATGTCGGTATCCAGGTCGTTGCCGGGCTCGTCCAGGATGAGCACGTTGGGCTCGTCCAGGATCGTCAGCAGCAGCGACAGGCGGCGGCGCTGGCCGCCCGAAAGATCGCCGATGCGGCTCCAGAGCTGCTGCGTCGTAAAGCCCAGACGCTCGCAGAGCTTCTCGGGTGAAGTCTCCTTGCCGTCAATGACGTAGTACTTCTTATAGTGGCTGAGCACCTCGCGGATCGTGTCGCCCATGTAGGGTTCGAGCTCCTCGAGCTGCTGCGACAGCACGCCAAAGCGCACCGTCTGGCCGATCTTCACGCGGCCGCGCAGGGGCGCGATCTTGCCCTGGATCACGTCGAGCAAGGTCGACTTGCCGGCGCCGTTCTCGCCCAAAAGACCATAGCGGTCGCCCGCACCAATGAGCCAGGTCACGTCGTTGAGCACCTGCTTGGGCGCGCCATCGGTATCCGCATAGCCGGCGTCCACGTCGACCACATCGATAACCTGCTTGCCCAGGCGGCTCACGGCCAGGCGCTTGAGCTCCAGCTCGTCACGCACGGGCGGCACGTCGGCGATCAGCTCGCGAGCGGCATCCACGCGAAACTTGGGCTTGGTGGAGCGCGCCTGGGCGCCGCGGCTTAGCCACGCGAGCTCCTTACGTGCCATGTTGCGACGGCGCTCCTCGGTAACCGCGGCCATGCGGTCGCGTTCCACGCGCTGCAGGATATATGCCGAATAGCCGCCCTCGAAGGGATCGACCTGGCCGTCGTGAACCTCCCACATGCTGGTGCAGACCTCGTCCAAGAACCAGCGATCGTGCGTGACCACGAGCATCGCGCCCTGACCGCGCTGCCAGCGGGCCTTTAAGTGACGCGCAAGCCAGTTGATGGTGCGCATGTCCAGATGGTTGGTGGGCTCATCGAGCATGAGCACGTCATAGTCGCCGATCAGCAGGCGCGCGAGGTCCACGCGGCGGCGCTGACCGCCCGAGAGCTCGCCTACCATGCCCTCCCAGGACACATCGCTAATGAGGCCGGCGAGGATCTGGCGCGTACGGGGGCTCGACGCCCACTCGTACTCGGGGGCGTCACCCACAACGGCATGATGCACGGTATCGGTATCGACAAGCTGGTCCTTTTGGCCGAGTAGACCGATCGTGATGCCGCGGCGGTGCGTCACGCGTCCGTCATCGGGCTCCAGCGTGCCGGCGAGCACGCTCAGCAGCGTCGACTTGCCGTCGCCGTTTTTACCGACAATACCAATGCGGTCGCCCTCGCCCACGCCGAGCGTCACGCTATCGAAAATATGCTTGGTGGGAAACTCTAGGCTGACGGAATCGCATCCCAAAAGAATCGCCATATGCCCTGCTCCTTCGTAGAAATTCAACGTTGTCCATGATAGCAGCGAGCCCCACCCCAAAACCTACCAAAAAGGGACAGGTTTATTTTGGCAGGTTTTATCTGGGCAAACGTCAGGGCGCTCCGAGCACGCTCCATGGTAAAACGTTAACCTGCCAAAAAAAACCTGTCCCTTTTTGGCAGGTCGAAGGACGTGAACAACGCAAAAAGGCGGGCCATCTCCCAAAAGAGATGACCCGCCTCTCCAATCAGTCCCGCGGCAACCGTGGCCGCCGCGGGCCTCAAGCATGTCCCGGACTAGGAGAACATGCCGGTGAGGTAATCATTCAGCCGCTTATCCTTGGGCCGTTGGAAAATCTCGTCGGTCTCGTCGTACTCGACCATATCGCCCATGTAGAA
>USAX01000074.1 GCA_900552705.1 uncultured Collinsella sp.
TCGCCAAGACTGCGTTGCTCGACACCGGGGCGGGATCGATGGAAAACGCCGTGGTCGCCAACAGCGCGAGCAGAAATGCGATGAGCGTCTGCTTGGCGGGGTAGCGCTTAAACCAGACGATGCGGGCAGCGTCGCGCGCAGCCGTTGTGGAGAGATCGGAATCCTTCACAGTCCGAAAGCCTTTCTAGAAACCTATCAAACTCAGCAAAACCACCACAAAGGTGCCTGTGTCCCCTTTGTGGTGGTTAGGCGTCGAGGTAGATGCGCTGGGGACGGTTGCGGTGTCGCGCGAAGATGATGAGCGCCAGGCCGGCGATCACGAGCGGAAGACTCAGCAGCTGCCCCATCGTGATGACGCCGCCCAGCAGATAGCCAAGCTGGGCGTCGGGCACGCGCACGAACTCGACGAGGAAGCGGACGATGCCGTACCCCATCACGAACACGCCCATAAACGTGCCCTGGGGCAGCAGCGGCTTTTTGCGGCTGAGCACCTGCAAAATACAGAAGAGCACGACGCCCTCTAGGAATGCCTCATAGAGCTGGGAAGGATGGCGCGGCATATCGCCCGCGGTGCCGCCAAAGACCACACCCCAAGGCAGATCGGTCGGCTTACCCCACAGCTCGCCGTTGACGAAATTGGCACAACGGCCCAGGCATAGGGCCAGCGGGGCGCCGATCACGGCAAGGTCGGCGACGGTCCAGGCGTCGAGCTTATACATGCGGCACACGATGATGCCGCCCAAGATGCCGCCCACCAGGCCGCCGTGGAAGCTCATGCCGCCCTCGTTGGTGGCAAAGATCTCGAGCGGGTGGGTCCAATAGTAGCCATCGCCGTAAAAGACGACGTAAAACAGGCGCGCGCCGATGATGAGGCCAAAGACCGCGCCGACCACGACGCTCGTCAGGTCATCGATCGTAATGTCGAAGCCCCAACGACGCTGCGTGCGGTACATAACGACCGCCGTGAGCAGAGCACCGACCACGTAGGCCAGGCCGTACCAGTAGATGGTGATGGGGCCCGCCGAGATCGCGACGGGATCAAGCATATGGTAGAGGTCGTTGAGCATATCGATCCCCCTGCTCCCTACATACAAATGCGGCCGCGGGCCTTACGCTTGCAGCCGCATATTTGGGCGTAACGTCTATGCGAAGCGTACCGTCCGCAGCTTTCGCATCTTAGAACGGCGCGTACTCGTCGTACAGGTCCTCGGCCTCGCCGGAAGCATTGACCTGCTCAACGCGGGTAACGCCGGGCACATGCTCCTTCAGGATGCGCTCGATACCCATGGAAAGGGTTAGCGAGCTCATGGGGCAGCCGGCGCAGGCGCCCTGCAGCTCCAACTTGACAACACCCTCGTCGTCGACGCCCACATACTCCATATCGCCGCCATCGGCCTGCAGGTTGGGGCGAATCTCTTCAAGAACCTTCTTAAGCAGCTCTTCGTTAACAGCCACAGGGGCTCCTTTCTCACAATAACGCGGGCACGCCCGCGGACAGGGGCTATGTTACTACAGCCATGTACCCGCTTAGGCGCCAGCCATGCGTGCGGACACGACTTTCACGAGCAGTCAATTTGGGACGGGGCTCTTTTGGCTGTTTTGCCGCCAGCTGGCGTTGGCACGCGCTACTGCCGAGCCTGTCCCCCGGTACCAATCTGGACATCGACGATGACCTGGCGGTAGCTGATGCCGCAGGAGTCGAGAATGCGGCGGCTGATACGGCCGTCATCGGTGTCGGCATATTTATTGTCCAGGTAGACGACCTCGCCCACGCCCACCTGCGCCAGGATCTTGGCGCAGTCGTGGCACGGGAACAGCGTGACGTAAACCGTGGAACCCTCGAGGTCCTTGAGCGAGCCACGGTAGTTGAGTACCGCGTTGGCCTCGGCATGGACCACGTAGTTATGCTTGTCCTGCAGCGGGTCATCGCTCGTACCCCACGGGAAAAAGTCGTCGTTGAGCGCCGAGGGCGTGCCGTTGTAACCCACCGAAAGGATGCGGTGGTTGGTGCTGGCGATGCACGCTCCCACCTGCGTGTTGGGGTCCTTGCTGCGGCGCTGCGCGGCGATGGCCACGCTCATAAAGAACTCGTCCCAGCTAATAACGTCGCGGCGCTTGCCCGACGCGGTTTGATGAAGATCGTCCGACATGGCAGACACCTCCGCAATCGCAATAGTTTGGCCCATTGTAGCAGGTGAAAGGTGGGGGCGCTTATCCCACCAGCCCCTCGCCCTACGCGCGGCGGGGCTTTTGGTTGATGCGGTAGAGCTCGGCGAGACCCCGCAACGTCAGCGCGTCGTCTACCGTCAGGCTATGGCCGACCAGCGCCGCAAGTGCCTCGGCATCGTCGCCGGTAATGACGATGGGCACATCGCCCTCCCCCGCGGCCTTGGTCGCGCGCATCTCGGCAAGCACCATGTCGAGCATGCCGTCGATGCGGGCTACCTCGCCCAAAACCACACCCGAGCGCATGGCCTCGCGCGTGTTGCGTCCGATGACGTGCGTTGGCGCCGAGGGCTCAACCTGGGGTAGGCGCGCTGCTGCCGCCGAAAGCGAACGGGCGCCGAGGGCCAGGCCTGGCGCGATAACGCCGCCCACAAAGGTACCGTGCACGTCGATGACCTCGATATTGGTCGTCGTGCCCAGGTCAATCACGATGCACGGCGAGCCGTAGACGGCGCGGGCCGCCACGGCATCGGCGATGCGGTCGGGGCCGATCTCGGCCGGATCGTCGTAGTGCACGGGTATGCCGGTCTTAAGTCCCGGCCCCACGGTGAGCACGCGCCCCGTGCAGGTGCGGGAAAGTGCCGCCTTCCACGGGCGCTCGAGCGCCGGGACCACGCAGCTCAGCACAGCAGCCGCGGGCACAAGCGCACCCGGCATGCCCGCATCGGCCGCCAGTGCGGCCATGACCTGCACGAGACGCATGCGCGCCTCGTCTGCTGTGATGCTCGACGGCGTGGTGATCTCGCACGTCGCAAGCGGACATTCCTGCGCCGCGGCCGAATCCTCTGCAAACAGGCCAAAGCGAATGAACGTGTTGCCCACGTCGACCGTCAATATATATGCGTACCCATTAAGCATCGTCGGCGCTCCTTTCGTCTGTCCAGCAGTATATCCCGATGATTATTCTGGGACGGGGATTTAAAAATCATTGCGTACCTGATGATTTTTAAATCCCCGTCCCAGAATAATCATCCTTCGGCTTCGTTTGGGATAGCTAAAAAAGCCCAGTCCCAAATTAACTGCCGTGCCGCTATACTGGTGCGCGGTCGTTTGCGAGCTCACGCGGCGGCCCTTGGTAACCCGACTTCCCGCGCCGTATCCGTAACGGCGCTCCCGGGGGAAGCGGATATACGCAAAGGAGTTTTATATGAGCAATCCCTCGAACCGCGCTTCGATGCGCGGGCAACTCACGCTGCGCGGCGTCGTCATCGGCGTCCTTGGCTGCGTGATCATCACGGCAAGCTCGGCCTACACGGCCCTCAAGATGGGTGCACTCCCCTGGCCGATTATTTTCGCTGCCGTCATCTCGCTGTTCTTCCTGAAGCTCATGGGTGACGCCAGCCTCAACGAGGCCAACGTCACCCACACCATCATGTCCGCGGGCGCCATGGTCGCCGGCGGCCTGGCGTTTACCATCCCGGGCGCCTGGATGCTGGGCTATGCCGACCAGATCAGCTGGCTCGACATGTTTATCGTGGCACTCGCCGGCACCATCTTGGGCCTGCTGGCAACGGCGCTCATCCACCGCCACTTTATCGTGGACGCCGCGCTCGAGTTCCCCACCGGCAATGCCGCAGCTCAGACACTGCGCGCCACCGAGGCCGGCGGCAAGACCGGCAAGCAGCTCTTTGGCTCCATGGCCATCGCAGGCATCTACAGCGTGCTTCGCGACGCTCTGGGCGTGGTGCCCAGCATGCTGTGCACGCTCAATATCCCCGGCGTGACCTTTGCCATCTATAACTCGCCCATGCTGCTCTCCATCGGCTTTTTGGTTGGCTTCGCCCCGGTTGCCTTCTGGTTTGCCGGCGCGCTGCTAGGTAACTTTGGCATCATCGTGGGCGGCACCGCTGCCGGTCTATTCGACGTTGTGACTGCGCAGGGCATCGTCAAATCGCTCGGCATGGGCCTCATGATGGGCTTTGGCGTCGCCGTCGTCCTCAAGGACATCCTGCCGCAGGTCGCCGGCATCGCCCGCGGCCTCGCCGCCGACAGCTCCAGCGACACCGACGAGCAGTCGCTCATCTCGGGCTCGCTTAAGCTCGACGCCGGCATCATCGGCCTGGGTACTGCCGCCATCGCCGTGATCGTCGCCATCGCGCTCGACCTTGGCCCCGTCCCGGCCGTCATCGTCACGCTGTTCACCTTTGTCACCACCATCATGAGCGCGCAGAGCTGCGGCCAGACGGGCATCGACCCCATGGAGATCTTCGGCCTCATCGTCATGCTCATCGTGGCTGCCTTCGCACAGATCGCCCAGGTCAAGCTGTTCTTTATCGCCGGCATCGTGGCCGTGGCATGCGGCCTTGCGGGCGACGTCATGAACGACTTTAAGGCCGGCGCCGTGCTGGGCACCAATCCGCGTGCGCAGTGGATCGGCCAGGCCATCGGCGGCATCGTGGGCGCCCTGGTCGCCGCTGCCGTCATGGTCGCGCTTGTCACCGCCTATGGTCCGGATGCTTTCGGCCCCGACAAGAGCTTTGTGGCCGCGCAGGCAAGCGTCGTCGCCACCATGGTCTCGGGCATCCCGAGCGTGCCGTGGTTCGCAGGCGGCTTTATCGCCGGCATCGTCATGTACTGGCTCGGCATTCCGGCCATGATGATCGGCCTGGGCGTGTACCTGCCGTTCTACATGTCGCTCACGGCCTTCTTGGGCTCCTGCGCCAAGCTCGCCTACGACAAGTGGGCCGCACGCCGCGACGCCGCTGCCGGTCTTTCGGACGAGGAGAAGGCCTCCAAGGATGCCGCCTTCCAGGAGCAGGGCCTGGTCGTCGCCAGCGGCCTGCTCGGCGGCGAGTCCATCGTCGGCGTTATCCTGGCGTTTGTCTCTGTTGGTCTGAGCCTGCTGGGGTAGGCCGAACAACAACGCACCAGCGCAGAGCGCGGGGTCGGAATCAAACCGGCCCCGCGCTTTTTTGTCTATTTGACTCTTATGATCCTCACGGCGTTTTAGCCATGTCGATTGTCCTGACTTCCAGGTCAACAAACCTTGTCTGACACCTCGCCTAACGCGGTGTAGAGTAAAGACGACAGACGCAAGAAGCGGCTCAGAAGCTAAACGAGGTAAGCATGGAACTCGACAAACAACAGATCAAGCGGCTGCGCGAGCGTCATCATCGTCGTCACGGTATACGCCCTGCGCACAGCGAGGCCATGGAGAATGCCACCCGTTTCCTTAAGCAGGCGTTCAACATACGCGAGGGACGCGCGCCCTATCACGTGATTCGCAAGCGCTTTGTAAACGGGGCGCGCCTGACTGGCTCGCACTTATGCATCCTGATCATTGCCATGTTGATCGCGAGCATCGGCCTCGATATCGACTCGGACATTGCCATCGTGGGCGCCATGCTCATCTGTCCGCTCATGGGCTCGGTCCTTGCCATGGCATACGGCATCGCCACGCTCGACCGCGAGATTGCCGTCGAGGCAATTGCCGGCCTCGCGCTGCAGATGGTCTTTTGTCTAATCACGTCCACGCTGTACTTTAAGCTCTCGCCCCTTGGCACCACCACGGCCGCCATCATCGACAACTCGACACCGACTGTGTGGGACCTTGCCGTCGCGCTCGCGGGCGGCTTTGCGGGCGGACTGGGCAACTCGCGCGACCAGGAACCCGCCACGCTCATCGCCGGCGTGGCCGTGGCGACCGCGCTCATGCCGCCCCTGTGCGCGGCGGGCTATGGCATCGCCATCGCGAGCGGGTCGCTGTTTCTCTCGGCCCTCTACGAGTTTGGCATCAACGTCGTCTTTATCGCGCTGGCGGCCGAAGCCGTACTACTTCTTTTGCGCGTGCCGCTCAAGCGCGACCTCAACGGCGACGGCATTGTGACCGCCGAGGAAAATGCCGAGGTCGATGAGCTGTCACACAAGGTGCGCCGCCGCATCATCGTGGGTACGGTGATCTTTGCCATCCCCTGCATCGTCATGACCGCGGGGTCCATTGGCTCGGCACAGGCCGGCGTGCAGGACGGCTACGGCGTCACCGAAACCACGCGCGAGCTTGCCGCGGTGCTGCCGGGCTTTAAGGATTACACCGTTGCCGTCGAGACCTCGGCCACCGAAGGCGAGGAGGAGGGCCTTGTCGAGCGCGAGGTTGTCGCCCACGTGACGACAAGCGAGGCGCTTGGGGCACACGACCGCCGTGTAGCCCGCAAGCTCATCGACCTCAATGTGCCCGAGCTCGATCGCGTGGAGTTTGATGTGCAGTAATACGCGACGTGGGATGGATGCGCGCAGCCGCGAGTCACGACATGGCGCAGACGTGACGCGGGCCACGAGCAAATAGCGGGGCGCGGTCCATGGCCGCGCTCCGCTCGCTGATTTATTGCCGTGAATCATCTGTCCGCATCGACATCGCCAGACTCCACTGTAAACGCCGGACCGGTACTCACCAGATAAAAACGGGTCACCCTGGTATCTCTAAATAGGTAGAGCAAGCCCTGATCGCGTCGGCGCGAAATATACGCCACGTGGACCGCACCGAATTCTTCGCCGTTTTCCTTCTTTAATATCAGGATGTTGGGGTCATCCGTACGCTTAAACTGCCCGTCCGTGCAGATTCCGTCTTGGTCGACCAGCTGCCATCGACAGTTGTCCTCCTCAAGAAAAGCCAGGGTTTCCCGACTTGTTTCGTCATCCCGATAGTAACCATCAATGGCAAAGCCTTTGGAAACGCATTCCTGCATATAGGATGTTTCTCGATTTATAGCAAACTGCCCTGCAGCGCCCAGGAGCACAGCCAGGCAGACCACTGCGAGGGCTATCGAGATAGTACGGCGGTTCATGTCAACCAGCCCGATACTTGTTTAACGGAGTGCAAAACATACTTGGTACCTCCGGTATCATGACGAACGTCACCTACGGCCTGCCGGCAATCATATGTTTACAACATCAAACCATATGGCAACCACTCGCGAGAGGAGTATCGGCGAACGGTGCATTTTTGCGTTCTATTGGCCAAACGTCAACGCGCGCTACGGCTCTTGCTCGACCTATTCAGATCTTGTCGCATACTACCGTAGATCCCCAACGCTTCCGCCCCCAAGAGATCATTTTTAGTACGTAAAGAAGCCCTCGCCCGAGCTTTCGCCCAGCTTACCTTCGTCGAGCATCTTCTTGAGGACGGACGCCATAGCCTTAAAGTTGTAGGGCATCATCATCTTCTTGAGCAGCGGGCTCACCAAGCCCGGCACCTTCTGATACTGCATGACGATGTTGTAGGCCGTCTGGATACCCACCGTGTCGAATACGCGAAACGGGCCCTTGGGAGCGCCGGTGCCACGCGTCCATGCGAGGTCAATGCTCTTGGGGTCGCTCACGCCCGAGACGTACAGGTCAAGACCCGAAAGCAACCACGGTACCAGCATGGAGTTGAGCAGGTAGCCGTTCTTTTCCTTGTTGACGGGCAGGGCAAGCATGCGGATGTCGTTGGCGAAGTCGACGAGCTCGTCGAAGTAGCGCTTGTCGGTTTGGTCCTGTGCCATGACCTCGGTCATGTTGTTCTTCCAGATAGAGTTGGCAAAGTGCAGCGACAGGTACTTCTCGGGACGGCCGGTGTACTTGGCAAAGGTGCTCGGCAGCAGCGTGGATGAGTTGGTCACGATGACGGTCTTTTGCGGCAGAACCGGGGCGAGCTTCTTGTAGAAGTCGATCTTTGCCTGGGTGTCCTCGGCCATAGACTCGATGACCAGGTCGGCGTCGGCCACGGCCTTGGCAAGATCGAGCTCCAGCTTGAGTGTGGAGTAGGCACGCTCGACGGCGGCGAGCGCCGCTTCCTTGTCGAAGGGCTGGGTGCCATCGGCGATACCGGCGCACCACTCGCCCGTACCGTCCGCCATGCCCTCGATTGCCGCGATGTACTCCTTGCGCACGCGATCGATCTTGGGCTGGGTGCGGCCGATGCTGCCCTCGCTGCGCAGCCAAATCGTTACATCAAAGCCGCAGTAGGCAGCCTGAAAGGCAATCTGGCTTCCCAACACGCCGCCGCCGGCAACACAAACGGTCTTGTAGCTCATGGAACGGTCCTCTCTTACGTAATTCCATAGATGTGTATTTATTCAACCGTAAGGATGACGCGCGCTGGGGGTGGGTTCTATAAACGGGCGGTATTTCGCGGCAAACGGCTACATATGTTCATTATCTCAGGGTTCCGAGGACAGTTTTTGGTGCCACCGAGACGTCGTTTTTGGAAGTATGCGGCAAATTCCGGAACTCTTGAGCACATCCTGGTTTTTCGCCAATAAAACCGCAGGTACAGAGCTTGGACATATCAGGTGTGCTCGGCCTATTCAGATTTTGCCGCATACTTCCGAAATCTAAGTTCGCAAAGGGTGATAGTTGGGGCATTTACGCAACATATGTCCAGCAAAAACGGGTGGTAGTCGATACGCTACCGCCCGTTTGTCTCATATCTAGCCCATAGCAGGCCAGTTACTTCTTAATGCCGCGTCCCAGACGCTTGGCGACCGATGTGACGGCCTCCTCGCTGGCCGGCCCGCAGCTCACGCAGTCGTCATGGGCACGCATCTGACCGGTGACCTCGTCCATCGCGAGCGGCGCCACCTTCTCGAGCTTAAAGCCCTTGCCGGCGCGCATGTTTTCCTTGGCCACGCTGATCATGAGCTTAATGCGGTTGAGCTGGTTGACCTCGGACGCACCGGGGTCGTAGTCCACCGCGACAATGTTGCTCTCGGGATGCTGGCGGCGCAGCTCCTTGATCACGGCCTTGCCCACCACGTGGTTGGGCAGGCACGCAAAGGGCTGCGTGCAGATGATGTTGGGCGCACCATGGTCGATCAGGTCGAGCATCTCGGCCGTGAGCAACCAGCCCTCGCCCATGTTGTTGCACACCGAAAGTACCGTACGGGCCTTTTCGGCCATGGTGCCGATGCGCTCGGGCGCCTCGAAGCGGCGGGACTTCTCGAGCATCTCCTCCACCGGCGTGCGCATCCAGTCCACAAGCTTGATGAGCGCTTGCATGCCCGCGCGCGTAGTGGCAGAGCTACCCAGCTCGTCCTTCTGCAGCTCCGCGTTGCTCATGGAGTACAGGAAGAAGTCGAGCAGGCCCGGCACCACGGCCTCGCAGCCCTCGCGCTCGATGACATCGACCACGTGGTTGTTGGCCGTGGGATAGAACTTGACCAAGATCTCGCCGACCACGCCCACGCGCGGCTTAGTACCCTCGCCCACGAGCGGCATGGTGTCGAACGCTCGGATGGCCTCGCGGCACAGCTTGGTGTAGTTATGCCTGTTGAACTTGGGCGCCAGCTTGCGGGCGCGCGCCATGTACTCCTCGTAGAGTGCGTTCGCCGCACCGGGCGTTGCCTCGTACGGGCGGC
>USAX01000075.1 GCA_900552705.1 uncultured Collinsella sp.
CGAGCTCGTCGGGCGGCAGGTTGAGGAGCTCGTCGCCGGGACGGTGCAGGCAGACCTTCCTGAGCTTGCCGATCTCGGAAGGCACGTGCAGACCTTTCGTCATGGCCTCCTACCTTTCTTTCGGGCCTTTCGGCCGAATCTCTCAGCACCCTTCCGTAACGGGTGCTGCTTGCTGACAGCTCTAGTTATATCCAAATTCCAACCGCAATTCCACCTCGCCCCCGAACGGTCAACAAAGTTCGATGAACGGTATATCGAATATGATTCCCCCATAATGCACTTCGGCGTTCTAAAGTAGCTTTTCTAAGGTAAATGCTCTTTTTTCTTAAAAATCATTCGCAATTACAACTCCAATCTTTCGATTAAGAATTGCATATCTAAAACGGTTTTATGTATATAAATGACGCTTGTTCGTGTTTCTGTCTGTATTCGATGATATTCAGCTACCTATCATTCTTATTCACACATACTCACCAGTTGAGTGAGGATATAGACCGTTTTTCACAACGCGAAGGGCGTCAGCTCTATGGCTTGTCAGCGTAAGAAGTAGGTAAAGATACCGTTCACGCGATACGTCCGTGCCATAGGTCGACTAAATTGAGACAATAGTGAATAGTGTTAGGCAACCGTCCCCCACGGGGACTGAACGGACAGATGCATATGCCGAGCAAAATCGAAAAAAAGCAAGCCGCTGCAAAGCTGCGTAAGCCGCCGCGCGACTTCTCGTACACGCAGAACCGAGAGCTCAGCTGGCTGCGCTTTGACAACCGTGTGCTTGACGAAGCCTTCGACGAGACCGTTCCGCTGTTCGAGCGGCTAAAGTTCGTGTCGATTTTCGAGTCTAACCTCGATGAGTTTCTCATGGTGCGCGTGGGCGGCCTGTCCGATCTGGCAGAGCTCAAAAAGCAGCCTGTCGACAATAAGAGCAATATGACCGCCTCCGAGCAGGTCGATGCCGTCATGGCCGAACTGCCCGGGCTCCTTGCCCGTTGGGAGTCCATCTTTAAGAGCATCGAGGGCAAGCTCGACACCCTGGGCGTTCACCGCGCCCGCATCGATTCGCTTACGCCCGAGGAGCGCACCTTTGTAACCCGCTACTTCCAGGCCTACGTGTCGCCGGTCATCTCACCGCTGGTGATTGACCCGCGCCATCCCTTCCCCAACCTGCGCAACGGCGCACTCTACCTGGCCTGCGGCCTGGACGGCGTCACCGACGAGGAGAGTCTGCTGGGCCTTATCGAGATTCCCACCTCGATGAACCGCGTGGTCGAGATCCCCTCGCCCACCGGCACCTACTCCTACATCTTGCTCGAGGACGTCATCCTCGCCTGCCTGGACAGCTGCTTTGGCTCCTATAAGCCGCTCGACCGCGCGCTCATCCGCGTCACCCGCAACGCCGACATCGACCCGGACGGCGAGGGCGTCGAGGAGGAAGAGGATTACCGTCAGCACATGAAGCGCATCCTCAAGAAACGCTTGCGCCTGCAGCCGGTGGTGCTCGCGGTCTCGGGGTCGCTCGAGAAGGCGACGCTCAAGACCATCCGCAAGGCGCTCGAGCTTTCGCGCCGCTCTGTCTTTACCTGCGATATCCCGCTCGACCTAGGCTACGTCTTTGGCATTGAGGGCAAGATTCCCGAGCACCTGCGCAACGAGCTGCTCTTTACGCCGTTTAAGCCGCAGCCCAACCCCACCATCGATATGACCCGCTCCATCCGCGAGCAGGTACTTCAGCACGACAAGCTGCTCTTTTATCCCTATGAGGCCATGAACCCCTTCCTGGATCTGGTGCACGAGGCCGCCTACGACCCCGAGTGCATCTCACTGCGCATCACGCTCTACCGCGTGGCCAAGCAGAGCCGCCTGTGCGAGTCACTGATCGATGCCGCCGAGAACGGCAAAGAGGTCACGGTGCTCATGGAGCTCCGCGCGCGCTTTGACGAGCAGAACAACATCGAGTGGGCCGAGCGCCTGGAAGAGGCCGGTTGCACCGTCATCTACGGCTCCGAGGGCTTTAAGTGCCACTCCAAGATCTGCCAGCTCACCTATCGCGAGGGCATGGCGCTAACACGCCTGACGCTGCTGGGCACCGGCAACTTTAACGAGAAGACGGCCAAACTCTACAGCGACTTTATGCTCATGACCGCTCACCCCGGCATCGGCGAGGACGCCAACCTGTTCTTCCGCAACCTGTCGCTGGGCAACCTGCGCGGCGATTACCGCTTCCTGGGTGTGGCGCCCGTCGGACTGAAACCGCTCATCATGCGCGGGCTTGACCGCGAGATCCAGCGCGCCCTCGCCGGCGAGCCCGCCCGCGTGTTCTTTAAACTCAACTCGCTCACCGACCGCGAGGTCATCGACAAGATCGCCGAGGCATCGTGCGCAGGAGTCCGCGTGGACATGATCATCCGCGGCATCTCGTGCCTCAAGCCGGGCGTTCCTGGCAAGACCGAGAACGTGCATGTCCGTTCTATCGTCGGACGCTTTTTGGAGCATGCGCGCGTTTACGCCTTTGGCGTGGACTCGGACATGATCTATCTGAGCTCGGCCGACATGATGACACGCAACACCGAGCACCGCGTGGAGATCGCCTTCCCCGTGCTCGACCCCACCTGCCGCGCCCTGGTGCACGAGTACATGAGCATGCAGCTGCGCGACAACGTGAAGGCCCGCAGCCTCACGAGCGACGGCACCTGGGTCCCCGTGGAGCGCGCAGAGGGTGAGAAACCCTTCAACTCGCAGGAAGCCCTGCTGGAGCGTGCCTACCGCAACGCCGAGGCCGCGCCCGAGCCCGTCATTGAGGTAAAGCCCGCCCCTGCTCCTAAGCCGCAGCCGGCCACACCCGAGGTTCAGAAGGTCCAGGCGACCGTCATTGAGCCCGAGCCCGCACCTGCACCTCAGCCCGAGCCGCAGGCAGCTAAGCCCGCACCCGAGACGAGCGCCCGTCGCGATAAGCCCGCCGGCAAGACCAAGGCCATCGAGCGCCATCGCCCCGGTCGTGTGCGCATGGGCCTGGGCCTGATCGGCCTGGGTCTTAAGACGCTCATTACCGGCAAGACGAAATAGTCGTTTGTAGAAGCAGTTTGTAGAAGCGCCCCGCATTTGAGGAAAGCCTCGGATGCGGGGCGCTTTTCCCTGCTACCATGGTGCGAGCAACAACACGAATGACAGGCAGGGATATGAAGCTCACTATAGAATCGATGACCTACGGCGCCGACGGGCTGGCGCACGCCGACAACGGCAAGGCCGTCTTTGTGCAGGGCGCCGTGGCAGGCGACACCGTCGAGGCCGAGGTCGTACAGGACGGCAAGTCGTTCATGCGCGCCCGCACGACCGAGATTCTGGAGCCGAGCCCCGATCGCATTCAGCCCCCCTGCCCCTTCGTTGGCATCTGCGGCGGTTGTTCGTGGGGCAATCTCTCACGCACGGCACAGCTCGCCGCCAAGGAGCAAAACCTGCGCTCCACGCTCGAGCGCATCGGCAAGTTCGCTCCTGAGCAAGTCGATGAGTTGGTACAGCCCATCTGCCACACCAAGGACGACTGGGGCTACCGCAATAAAATCGAGCTCGAACCGACCGTCGTCAACGGTCGCGTGCGCCTTGGCATGCACGGTGTCGACCCCAGCAAAATCGTGACCGTCGATGCGTGCCCGCTGTTCGATAAGCGCTTCCCGAAGGCGCTCAAATCGGTCGTCGGCGCACTCAACTATCTAAGCGGCAGCCATGACTTGGGGCTCGAACGCGTGGGCATTCGTGCATCGCGCCGTACCAAGGCACTCGAGGTCGCACTCTGGACGCCTACAGGCTCTTTTCCGCGCTCGCAGGTCTCCCGCGTGCTGGCGGACGCCGCTCATCCCACGAGCATCGTGCGCGTGATGAGCAAGGGCGAAAAGAAGGCCCGCCGTGTCTCCAAGGTCGAAATGCTCGCCGGAGAGGGCTCATGGACCGAGAATATCGCCGAGGGTCAGATGCGCTTGTCTGCCCCGTCTTTTTTCCAGGTCAACACCAAGGGTGCCGAGATTTTGATCGAGCTTGTCATGGAAGCGCTCGACCCGCAAGAAGACGAGCTTGCCGTGGACCTGTACTGCGGCGCCGGAACCTTTACCCTGCCGCTCGCCCGCCGCTGCGACTTCGTCGCCGCCGTCGAGGCCTACGGCCCGGCCGTGCGCGACCTGCGCCGTAACCTGGAGATCAACAAGCTTGATAACGTCGACGTCATTGGCGGAGACGCGGTGCGCGAGTTCCCCGACCAGGATGCCGACGTCTTGGTGGTCGACCCGCCGCGCGCAGGCCTCGCCCCCGAGGCGATCGACCTTATCGCCAGCACGAGTGCTCGCGATGTCGCCTACGTGAGCTGCGACCCGGCCACCCTGGCACGCGATCTCAAACGCTTTGTCGAAGAAGGCACCTTCTCCCCCGTCAAGATCACGCCAGTCGACCTGTTCCCGCAAACCTTCCACTGCGAGACCGTCGTCCACCTTAGGCGCAACTAGTCACTCAATCATTGCTCAGATAAATCATTGGGAAATCGAGCGTGGCAAGCGGAGGTCTTCGGGGTATAAGACGGCTAATTGTATGCCGCCTATGAAAGGAACCCTCATGCCCAGCGTTGCCGTTCTCGCCGCCGATGGCTTTGAAACTATTGAATGCTTGACCATGGTCGATGTCATGCGTCGCGGCGGTGTGCGTGCCACGCTCGTCTCGATTATGCCCACACGTGAGGTCGTAAGCTCGCTGCAGATCCCCGTGACCTGCGATGCGCTCTTTGATGAGATCAACTTTGACGAGTACGACTGCGTCGTGCTGCCCGGCGGCTTGCCCGGTGCCACCAACCTGCGTGCCGATCAGCGCGTCTGCGACGTGGTCTGCGAGTTCGCCGCGACCAAGCACGTTGCCGCCATCTGCGCCGCCCCGTTTATCCTGGGCGAGCTCGACCTACTCGAGGGGCGCCACGCCACGTGCTTCCCTGGCTTTGAGAAAAGCTTCCCCGAAGGCGCCTATACCGGCGAGAAGGTTACGCAAGACGGCAACATCATCACCGCCAGCGGCATGGCCCAGTCGCTCCCCTTTGCGCTTGAGCTGCTGCGCACGCTCGCCGGCGACAAGGCCGTCGAGAAGGTCGCCGAGGGCATTCAGCTATGATTTTGGCTTCGCAATCACCGCGCCGCATCGAGTTGATGCGCGAGGCGGGCTATGACATTCGCGTGATTCCCGCAGATATCGACGAAACGCCTTTTGATGGCGAAGCTCCGCTTACACTCGTCGAGCGCTTGGCGCGTGCCAAAGCCGCTGCCGTCACGGCCGAACATGCCGAGCCCAACGAACTGACCGTCGCGGCCGATACTATTGTCACCTTTGACGGCCAAATTTTGGGCAAGCCGGCAGACGGGGACGAGGCACGCACCATGCTCCGCGAGCTTTCGGGCCGCACGCACCAGGTCGCAACCGGCGTCTGCATCGTTAAAGCCGGCGACGCTACAGCTCCGCATGCCGCCGAGAGCCTGTCGTTTGTCGATGTGACCGACGTGACGTTCTATGAGCTTACCGAAGAGCAGATCGAGCGCTATGTTGCCTCCGGCGAACCCATGGACAAGGCCGGGGCCTACGGCATCCAAGGCACAGGCGGCCGCATGCTTGTGCACGATATTTCGGGTGACTTCTACAACGTGGTGGGCTTGCCCATCGCTCGCGTCGCACGCGCGATTCAAAAACTCTCGTAATTGCTCTGGCGCTGGGTATCCCCCGGCGCCTACAATTTTGCCGTACCGTACGGATCCCGACCGGGCATAAGGCCCGGCGGAAAACCGATAGGAGAACACATGGACACACTGCTCGAAGCCATCGATGTTTGCAATGTCGATGGCTTTTGCTTTGGCAACTATACGGACGAAGAGGCTGGCACCGGCTGCACCGTAATCGTGGCGCCCGAGGGTGCCACCGGTGGCGTTGACGTACGTGGTGGCGCCCCCGCTTCGCGTGAGACCGACCTGCTGCGTCCCGAAAACACCGTCGATAAGGTCCACGCCGTCTGCCTTTCGGGCGGATCGGCCTTTGGCCTCGAGGCTGCAAGCGGCGTGGCCCGCGAACTCGAGAGCCGCGGCATTGGTCTGCCCGTCGGCCCCACGCAGGTGCCCATCGTGTGCTCCAGCTGTATCTTCGACCTTGCCTTTGGCGACCCCACCGTTCGCCCCGACATTGAGGCCGGCATCGCCGCCGTGCGCGAGGCGCTCGACCACACCCCCACCAAGCTCGAACAGGGCAACGTAGGCGCCGGCACGGGCGCTACCGTGGGTAAGCTCATGGGTCCCGCCACCTGCATGAAGGCCGGCCTTGGCGCTGCCGCCGTGACGCTCGGCCCCATCAAGGTGGGCGCCGTGGTCTCGGTCAACGCCTGCGGCAACGTTGTCGACCCCTTCACCGGCGAGTGGGTCGCCGGTATGCGCGCCGCAGCCGATAGCGACCAGATCGTCGACATGGAACTCGCAGCCTTTGCCGCCGCCGGATCCATGCAGATGCCGCTCGACCGCACCAACACCACCATCAGCTGCATCGTCACCAACGTGGAACTCACTAAGGCACAAGCCACCAAGGTCTCTCAGATGGCCGCAGACGCCTACGCACACGCCATCCGTCCCACGCACACCACCAACGATGGCGACACCATCTACACCCTCGCCAGCGGCAAACTGGGCGCCCAGGCAAGCGCCGCCGTTCCCCTAGACCTGCTGGGCATGCTCGCCGTAAGGGCTTTGCAAACCGCCATCGTAAACGGAGCCAAAACCGCCAAAACCTCCCACGGCATCCCCGGCGCCGCGAAGTAGCCTAACCTGACCGGTTACCCGGTGGGGCTTGGTTATGTTTGCTGCTCTACAGTCCTGGCTCGCACGAAGAACACATTAAGTGTTCTTCGGCTCGTGCGGAACTCGCGACAAACATAACCAAGCCCCACCGGGCAACCTACCAACCAGATTCTTTTCAGCCCAGGCCCCTGTGTACCGCGCGTCGAAGATCTTCAAATTCAGGCAGCCTGACAATCGATTCTTATAGCAGAGGCCCCTTGGCCTTTAGTTTGATACAAGTTCCGCACGAGCCGGAAAGCACTTAATGTGCTTTCCGTGCGAGCAGGACTGTTCGCAGTATCAAACTAAAGGCCAAGGGGCCCAGTCAACCTATCAGCAGCGATTACTCAACAGTTAGTTGAATTTGAAGATCTTAGAGGCAAGACGGTATAGGCCGAGCGTGGTTTTGTCTCCGGCACGACCGCGGAGGTTAGTGAAGAAGCCGACCACACCGTAACGTGCACGACGATACATACGCTCGTCATAGGCCTTCAAATCATTCCACAGCGTCTTCAGACGCTCATCGGCACAATCCTCGTCGGAAAGCTTGGTGAGCACCGAGCAGATCGCCATCATCATGGTGAAGTAGCCCATCATGTACGAACGCAGACGCGACGACTCGACATCGCTGTACAGGTGGTACGACTCCATCATGATACGCGTAACACGGAACTGCTGGTCCAGACGCTTGACCATCGTGGCCTCGTTGACGCTCTGGCCCTCGCGACCGATAAAGTAGCGATAGAGGTCGATGTCGGCGTAGTACATGGTCTTGCAACGCGGCAGCGGCACGTAGGCGTAGATGTTGTCCACATAGAACGTGTGCGGCGGCATGGGAAGGTTGGACTCGCGCAGCACATCCGTGCGATAGCACAGGCTGTGCATGAGCAGATTCTGGTCCAGGCGGAAATGGCCGATCTGGTCCCAGGTAAAGATCTTTTTTCGAGGCAGGGCAAACTTGTAACCAATGGCCGTATGCGTACCCTCGTAAACCTTCTCGTACACGTAGTTCGAGATAAACAGGTCAACGCGCTGGTCGCGCTCTTCAAAGCCGCGCAGAATCGACAGCATGGTCGAAAGGGCAGCGCCGTCAAGCCAGTCGTCCGAGTCGACAACCTTGTAGTAGGTGCCCTGCGCCTCGCGCAGACCCGAAAGGACGGCAATACCGTGGCCGCCATTCTCCTGGTGCACCGCGCGGATGATTCCAGGATAACGGGCCTCCCACTCGTCGGCCTTGGCGGCCGTCTCATCCTTGGAGCCGTCGTCCACCACGATAATCTCGATATCGGTGGCATAATTGCTCCCCTCCAAGATGGAGGTGATGCAATGGTCCATGTCCTTAGCGGCGTTATACGAGGGAATACCGAATGTTATGACTTTATGCATGGCAGGCGATAATCTCATCCGAAAGATCGAGGGCGGAATTGGTCACGGCATCCATATCGTAGTAACGATACTCGGCCAGACGACCCACCGGGTGGAAGTTTGTCAGGTTCTGGACGCGCTCAAGATAGCGCTCATAGAGCTCACGGTTCTCGGGCTCAAGAATGGCGTAATACGGCGTCTCGCCCGAGCCGGGCGTATAGGCCTTGGAGTACTCCTTCATGATGGTGGTCTTGCCGGGCAAAACCTGACCGGTCATGTTCTTGAACTCGGTGATGCGCGTGTAATCCTCGCTCGTGGTGTAGTTGACGGTGCCCACGGGCTGGAACTGGTCCATATCGAGCGTCTCGAACTTCATGTCGAGCGTGCGGTACGGCAGCGCGCCCAGGTCGAGGTTGAACAGCTCATCGAGCGGACCGGTATAGACAATCTCGCCGCCGTAGACCTTGCCGTCGACCTTGACGGTTGTCTCGTCGATCTCGAAGAGATCGCGAGCATCCACGTCGCAGAACACATCAATCAGGTCGTGGTCGAGCATGTGCTCAAACAGCGCCGTGTAGCCATCCTGCGGCATACCCTGGAAGGGGGCCTGCGGGAAGTAACGGTCATCATCGCCCACAAAGACGGGAACGCGACCGGTGATCGAGGGATCGATCTGGTCGGGCGTCTGGCCCCACTGCTTCATGGTGTAATGCAAAAAGACGTTCTCGTAGACGTAATCGGCGACCTCGGCCAAGTCGGGGTCGTTCTTCTTACGCAGCTCCATAATGGGCACCTTGACATCCTTGCCAAAGGTCTCCACGAGCTTCTGATACAGCTCCTCGCCGCGCTCATCACCAAAGGCGAGCTTGAGACTCGCATGGTTGAAGGGCACGGGCATAAGGGTACCGTTGATGTTGGCGAGCACCTTGTGCTGATAATCCGTCCACTTGGTAAAGCGCGACAGGAAATTGTGCACGCGCTCGTTAAAGGTGTGATAGATATGCGGACCGTACTCGTGGATCAGGATTCCGGCCTCGTCAGTGCAGTCATAGGCATTGCCCGCAATGTGGCTACGGCGCTCCAAAACGGCAACACGATAGCCGATAGTCTCGGCAAGACGGCGGGCGCAAACGGCACCGGCATATCCAGCACCGACGACAATCATGTCGTACGCGCCGGCGTTAAAGCCTTCAGGCAGGCCTGAGGTAATCTGCATCGATACTCCTTGTCAAAAGCCACGGGCTCGTTAGCTGGGCTTTTCTCGAACATTCTTCGAGACATATTTATCAGAGCGATTAT
>USAX01000076.1 GCA_900552705.1 uncultured Collinsella sp.
CAATAGCCAACCAGCCGATCACGATGCTCCACTCCACCATGTTGAGGGAGGCGGGAGAGAACGGAATCACGAGCAGGCCGATGATGATGGCGCAGGCAGCGATAGCGAGGCCGATGCCAAACTTGCCACCGGGCACCTCGTAGGGACGAGGCAGGTCGGGCTCGGTGAAGCGCATGCGCAGGCAGGCGAGGGCGACCATGCCGCAGGAGAAGATGAAGGCGAGAGCCGACACGTTGGTCAGAGGGATGAGCATGTTCTTGCCCAGGAACGGACCGACGACGGTGATGACGCCCAGAACGACGCAGGCGAGCTTGGGAGCGCCGGACTTGGGGTCGACCTCGGCGAACTGCTCGGGCAGCTGGCCCTTACGGCCCATGGCGAGCATGATGCGGCTCGTGGCGCCGTAGAAGGAGTTCATCGGGCCCATGGGTCCAAGCGTGGCGATGACGAGCATGGCCAGGTACAGGAGCATGTTGATGCCCTTGAGGCAGGCAAGCGCGGGAACCGGGCTCTTAACAAACTCATGCCAGTCGAGGATGGTGCCGAACGAGTAGATGCAGACCATGTAGAAGCCGCCGGCGGCCAGCAGAGCCAAGGAGATGATCTTGCCGAACTTGTTCCAGTTGAGGCCCTCGGCTGCTTCCTCAGCCTGCTGAGGAATGGTGTCGAAGCCGGCGTAGAAGAACGGGGTCAGAACCAGGACCGAAACGATGCCTGCGAACAGGCTGGTGCCCTCGGTAGCGGGCTTGCCGCCGCCAGCACCGGTGACCTGGGAGAACACGGGCATGGCGTTGTCCGGCGAGCCGGTGAACAGCGAGACGCCCATGGCGAGTAGCATGCCGCAGAGCAGGGCCTTGGTCAGGAAGGCCTGCAGCTTGGCGGCCGAGCTGGCACCGCGGAAGTTGAGGAAGATGACGTAGGTTGCAAAGCCGAGCGCGATCAGCGTCGGGAACAGGTAAACGTCGGCGCCCAGGATGGTGTAGAGCTTGACGGCGCGCAGCCACTCAAGGCCGGGCAGGCTGCCGAACATCTCGGACACGAGGGTCGAGATGGCGATGGCCTCCCACGGGCACAGGATGCCGTTGCCCAGGGCCAGGAGCCAGCCGGTGATGTAGCTCATCGTACGGCCAAAGCTACGATCGACATACTCGACGATGCCGCCCGAAATGGGGATAGCAGCCGTGAGCTCACCGAAAACAGCTCCGACGGGCACGAGGAAGATTGCGCCCAAGAGGAATGCAATCATAGCGGGAACGGGACCGCCGCCCACGACCATCCAGTCGCCGACCTGCAGAACCCAACCGGTACCGATGATGGCACCGAAACCGATGGTGAAGAAGTTCCAGAGCGAAAGCGTTTTCTTCATGCCGCCGTTGTCCTCGACTGCAACTTCTGCGTTCTTGTCCGCCATTGTTCCCCTCCTTTCCTTTTTGACGCCCCCTGGCGTCACCCCTTGCGCGGCCTGTTCGACCGCGCGCTTTTATTTCGTGGCTTTAAGATACGGCCTCGGCGCCACGCTGCCGCTTATGGCTCGACCGAAGGCAGAACTGCAAAACGAGCGGCGCCGTTTTTGGGACGAACGGCGGGAGACGCCATTCGTCCTGAACGCTTTCATCTTGTCTGCTTTTGGATACCTGTTGCCGTGACGCGTGGTGCGCGGCGCGGCAACGTTCATACCATTTGTCAGGCTTTTGGCGCACATACCCATGTGTCGTGCATCTTTTTATGTAGGATAGACAAGTTACACACGAGGCAAGGTGATTCGAATGGCATACGGATACAATGACGGCGACCAACGGCCACAAAGCGTGCGCCTTGCCGGCCGCACCACGCCAACGCCCAGAAGCACCTCCGACAACGGCAACCCGCAGCGCCCCCAAGAGCAGCCCGGGGCTTCTTCTCGGCAACAAAGCCGTACCGTACAGCAGTCAGACCGCGTGAGTACGAGCACACGCCAACGCCAGACCGACACATCACAGCCGCGCCGCTACGATCGCCGTAAGACCGACTACTACGTTAAACGCTCCTTTTCGCGACCTCAACGCGATCGCGGCAATTCCGCCCCTCACCCCGCGTCGCATACCACAAGCCACGTGCTTCCGGCCCGCCGTCTACGCCTTGCGCTTTGCTCCATTGCCGCCTGCCTCGTCTTTGTGTTTTTGGGATCCTGTATCTCCCACGGATCAGCCGGTCTTGAGCCCACTGCCGAGGACAAGCTGCTTAAAGCTCCCGTCGCGCCCGGTTACTCCTTTGCGTTCTCGACCCCACGCTCGCAATGGCAGGCCGGTACCATGCCCCACATCTACCAAATTGACCCCGCATGGTCGGAGCTGTCCTATGCCGGTGGCACTATCCGCGAAAACGCTTGCGGTCCCACTTGCCTCACCATGGTCTATATCTTTAAGACCGGCCACACCGATAAGACGCCGGTCGATATATGCGCGCTGGCCGAAGCCGGCAACTACGCCCCCACTGGTGCCACCGAGTGGTCGTTTATGACAGGCGGTGCGTGGCAGCTGGGACTCAACGGAACACAGCTCTATAACGATCGTGAATCGATTACCCAAGCACTTCACTCGGGTGCGCCCGTTATCGCCGCAGTGCGCCCCGGTACGTTTACCAACGTAGGCCACTACATCGTGCTCTACGGCATCGACAATGCCAATCAGATTGGCGTCTACGACCCCAACTCGGCCAGCCGCAGCGCCCGTCGCTGGGGCGTCGTAGAAGTCCTCAACGAAGTCGAAGCCATGTGGGCCTACTACTAGTCAGTGAGCACTCATTGGGGACAGACTTAAACGAGTGGTCGTTGGGGACAGTCTTACGGACGCCGGCCGAGAGCAGACGAAAAGGGCCATCCCGAACTGCTTGGAACTGCCGGCACGGAAAGCGCATCCTGCTTTGGGGCCCAATAGCGGGATGCGCTTTCCGTTAGCGGCCCGTTTGGGAAACTAGGGACCGCTTTTCGACAAAAATCTGGGATGCATTTTCCGATTGAGGGCCTCAAGGGAAACCGCACCCCATGTTGGACGCTCATTCTGGGATGTGCTTTCCGCAGTTGATCGATGCGGCCTTTAAGGACTGTCCCAAGCTGCCGGCAGGAAAGGAACGTCCCCAAGTGCCGGGTTTCCGCAGTCTGCAATGCTCCTCATGAACAGCCGCCTCAATAGCAAAAGCCCCCGCGGACGAAGCGGACCGCGGGGGCAACAGACCTGCAAGAGTTAACTCAAGTCCTCGCCATTTGATGCAATGACCTTTTGGTACCAGCAGAAGCTGTCCTTTCGGTAGCGATCGAACGTGCCTTTGCCCGTATCATCGGCATCGACATAAACAAAGCCATAGCGCTTCTTCATCTGCCCCGTCGAGGCCGACACCAAATCGATACAGCCCCACGGCGTGTATCCCATCAGGTCAACACCGTCCTCGACAATTGCATCGCGCAGCGCAAGAATATGCCTGCGCAGGTAATCAATATGATACGCATCGTGGACTTTGCCGTCTTCCAGCGCATCGAGTCCGCCCACACCGTTCTCGGCGATAAAGAGCGGAAGATGGTAACGATCGTGGTAGCCGGCAAGCGTCACGCGCAAACCCAGCGCATCGATCTGCCACTTCCAGGCAGTCTCTTTATCCTTGAGGTACGGATTGCGCAGCGTCGGGAACACGTTGCCCTCCGCCTTCTCGGCGATCACCTGATCATCGGCGCACACCAAGCGCGAGCAATAGTACGAGAACGAGATGAAGTCGACCGTATGCTCTGCCAGATACTCCGTATCGCCCGGCCCAAAGGGCACGTGAACACCCTCTTTCTCGAGCGCACGCAGCTTCCAAGCAGGATAGGCGCCCGCAGCCATCACGTCTGTGTAGAAGTAGCGGCCGCGGTCCTCCTCATACGCAAGCCATACGTCCTCGGGCGCACAACGGTACGGATAGGTCGCACCGGCAGCGATCATGCAACCCACCTTGTTTGCGGGATCGATCTTGTGCAGAATCTCGACAGCGCGAGCGCTCGCCATAAACATATGGTGCGAGAACGCCGCGGTCACGGCTGCACGGTCACGCTCATCCTCGAGCGTGACACCCGCGTTGAGATAGGACAGCGCCACGCTGTTGATCTCGTTGAACGTAAGCCAATAACGCACGAGGCCCTGGTACGCGCGTCCGACGGTCTCGACGTAGTGCGCATACCGCTCGATCATCTCTCGGCTTTGCCAGCCACCATAGCGCTCGACCAGAGCCAACGGATAGTCGTAGTGCGACAGCGTCACAAGCGGCTCGATTCCATGCTCGCGCAGCGCCTCGAATACCTGACGGTAAAACTCCAAGCCCTCGCCGTTGGGCTCGGCCTCCATCCCTGTGGGAAAAATACGGCTCCAGCAAATCGAAAGACGCAGGCACTTAAAGCCCATCTCGGCAAAGAGCTCGACGTCCTCGTGCCAATGATGGAAGAAGTCGTTGCCCCAGCGGCATGGATACAGCCTGTCCGGATCGTCCACGGGCTTTTGCCTGCCAAACATTACATCCCAGCGGTCGGAACCCTGTGGGATCAGGTCGGAGTGCGACATGCCGCGGCCACCCTCGTTCCAGCCCCCTTCGGCCTGGTTGGCGGCGAGGGCACCACCCCACAAAAAGCCCTCGGGCATACCGGCGGCAGACGTTCTGTCAAAGTAACTCATGCTACTCAGTATCCTCGGCAGAAGCTGCCGCGGCGTTCTCCTGCTCCTGATCCAGGAGCAGGTTGTCGTACACCTTAAAGAACGGGTACCAGACCACAGCCATGACCACGATCAAAACGATCGTAAACACCCAGATGCGCGGGTCGAGGCACTGGATAAAGCCCTGAACGAAGATGGGGAACGTGCCGCTCACCAAGATGTAGAAGTTAGAGACAAGACCCAGTGAGACCGCACCCCAATACAGCAGGGCCGAGATCATGCCGCCTAGCACAAACGGAATCATGAGGATCGGGTTGAAGATGATGGGCGCGCCGAAGATCGCGGGCTCGGAGATACGGAAGAAGCTCGGCACGATCGATGCCTTGCCAAATGCCTTGAGCTGCTGCGACTTTGCCCTAAACGCGCAGAGCGCCACAAAAGAGAACGTATTACCCGTGCCGCCGATGAGGTTGATGACCATCGACATGAGCACCGGGTGGAACTCAAGCGGCTGCCCGGCAGCATAGAGCGAGGCGTTGGCGGCAAAGGCGGCAAGCGTGACCGGGGCGGTGATGGGCATTACGATCATGTTGCCGTGGACGCCAAAGCACCAAAACAGCAGCGTCATGAAGCAGATAAGCAGTGCGCCGGGCACAGAGTCAACTGCGACGGAAAGCGGGGCAGCGAGCAGCTTCTCGATAACCGAGGGGATGGACAGCGCGGGATCGATCATCTGGATCAGCAGGTTGCCGCCAAAGAAGATGAGGATGTTGGCGAGCATAGGTACGATGGCGCCAAAGGTTTCGGACAAAAACGGCGGCACGCCATCGGGCATCTTGATGGTGATGCCCTTGGTCTGGCAGAAGCGCGTGACCTCGACGGAGACCAAGGCAACGATGATGGCGGTAAACAGGCCCTGCGCACCCAGATAGGTGCAGGGGACCGCCTGGAGCACGGACTCGTCAGCAAGCTGGTAGTAGGACGACGGCGCCGCGGCGATCAGGAACATCACCAGTGAGGTCATGCCGGCGTTAAGCTTGGGCATCTTGTAGGTGCCCGCCAGGTTATAGGCAATTGCGAACGTCACGATCACCGACAGTATGCCCATCGTCATGTTGAAGGGGATGAGCAGCGTGAGCTTATTGGCCGTGGCAAAATCGAGCCAAGGGCCAAAGACGGACCAGAACCCGCCCTGCGCCACCAGGTCGGCCGTGACCGGCGGGTTGGCGAGGACCATAAAGACGGCAGATACCAAGATGAAGCTGATCGCGCTCATAAAGCCCTTTTGCATGGAGGCAAAGTGGCGCTCGGTGCCGCAGAAATTGGCGATAGGGGTCAGTTTTCCTGAAGCAGGGTCATGAACTTCTCCATGGTCGCCTCCTAACCCAACAGCGACTGGGCGAGCGCCAGCACGTTGGCGGCGTTGCCCATGCCGTAGTCCTGTGCGGGGATGACCGCGGTCGGCTTACCGCTCCCCTGCTTGACGGTGTTGAGCTGGTAGGACACCTGCGGCCCCAAGAGCAGCACGTCATAATTGGCGCACGTCTCCTGATACTCGCCGATACCCACCGCATCGATATCGAGCTCGATGCCGTTTTGCTCCGCATATTTCTCGAGTTTCTTCATCAGAATGCTTGTAGACAGACCAGCTGCGCAAACAAGAAGGATCTTCATAAGGGATTCCCTTCGCATTGATTGGTTGGATAGTCACCGCACGCCGCTAGGCGTTCTTGGTTGCAGTGCGCTCATACAGACAGATCAGCTCCTGCACGAGCTCCTGAGCAAGCATGGAGCACATGAGGTGGTCCTGAGCATGGACCAGCAACACATCCACCGACAGATGCTCGCCCGCTGCCTCAGTCGAAAGCAGCTGCGTTTGGATGTGGTGAGCCTTGATTCCCGCATCCTTTGACTGCTTCATGAGTTTGGCGGCGGCGTCAAAATCCCCCGCTTTTGCCTTTTCAAGGGCTTCGAAGGCAAGGCTGCGTGCCTCTCCCGCTGCAGCGACCAGCTGAAATGAAACCATCTCGGTTCCCTGATCGTCCATAACGGTCTCCTCTCCCGTGATGTTTGGTTTGTACTTGAATATTCGAAACGCCTATCTCCCGCCCGCAATCCTCGAGGTTTATTGCAGGTAGACAGACAGGGTTATCGACAAAAGAAGTCTTAAGCCGTATGCGCTTGCACAAGCGCCATCAGCTCATGCCAGGACCGGCGCTCGCGTAGGCGCTCGACCCCCTGGCGGTCCATAAAGATCTCGGCGAGCAGTGAGCTCAAGATCCGCGCCTCATCGCCGCCCGACCGGGCAAACGACACCATAAAGACGATATCGACCTCATGGCCGTATTCGTCCCAAAGAATGGGATGTTCGAGCAGGCCCACGGTAACAAAGGCCTCGGCGCTCAAGGGATGCATCCCATGGGGCATGGCTACCCCATTGCCAAACGAGGTGGCACTCGCGCTCTCGCGCTCGGCGACCTCTTGGGCAAACTGGGCATCGACACGGCCGCTCTCGACGGCGCGCTCGGAGAGATATCGGAGAACGGCCTGCTTCGACGACGCCTCAACGCGGTTGAAGAACAGGGCACGGCTAAAGAAAGAGCTCACGGAGTCCGATTGCGCAGTGTCGTCGCTCAGCACCTTGCGGATAGCGTTGACATCGCTCGTCTCCAAGAAGAAATCGGCCTCGCGGACGGGCACGGGCAACTTGACGTTGAGCGGCACCGTTGTGAACACGTAGTCGATGTGCGAAAAATCGAACGTTCCCACGCGGGCGACATCGCATGTCTCAATCGAATCGATATACATGCCAAACTGCTTGCGGTACTGGTGCTCGAGCATACGGGCGCTTCCCGCTCCCGAGGCACACACGATCAGGATGCGTTTGCGACGCGGCTGGTCGGCTTGCTGCTCGAGGGCCAGGGCAAATGCCATGGCGATGTAGCCGAGCTCTTCATCAGAGGGCTGGCTGCCAAAATGACGCTCGAGTACCTGCGAGGTGCCAGCTGCCATCGAATAGGCCAACGGAAACCTCGTCTTGATATCGGGCAGCATGGGGTTATCCATATGCATGTGATATTCAAGGCGATAGCCCAGAGGGCCGATATGCCGAGCAAGGTTCATGCGAAGTTCAAGATCGCCGCTAAAGTCAAACCTAAACTCATCGTTGACCGCACGTACCATCTCGGAAGCAATCTCCCACATCTCGTCCGAGATAACGGCAGAGCCCTTCTCGGGCACGCCCGTGCCCCTGCCGAGCAAATGGATTGCGATAAAGGCAACCTCTTCTCGGGGCATGCTCACGCCCAGGGCATCCTTGATGTTTGCGGCAATCTGGAAAGCCGCGGCGTATTCGCGCGTTCCCTCCAGTTTTTGAACGTCCGATTCTGCAGCTGGGACATAGCAGCCCTGCTCGATGCGGCCAAGAGCGATGTAAAGATGCATGATGAGATTGCGGGATGCCAGCGAGCTCACCGTGACGGGCGAGGCCGTCAGGGCATCGTCCACACATGCGGCGATGGCCCGCAGGCGCTCGGCGAGCTTTGCATCGTCGGTGTCGGGCAACACGGGCCTCACCAGCGAGGCGAGGCACAGGCGCCGTTGCGACTCCCCGCCCGCAACGCGGATTCCGTAGCGTGGGCGCTTTTCGAGCGTTAAGTCAAATTGGGCGAGTTTCTGCTCTACCAGACGCATGTCATTGGACAGAGTTCGCGCCGAAACGTAGAGTAAATCCGCATACTCCTCAATCGTCACCCACTGGGACCGCATGAGGAGGTCGTTAAGAAGGAAGGACACACGGCCGTCGCGCGTATCAGGAATGCCCGGATGAGCCAGAGCCGCACCGTCTAGCAAGCGAGCAAGCTCATCTGCACGTGCAACATCGATACGATACTGCCCCTTGCTGCCAACGATGCGTGCAACCCCTGCAAGGTTGTCGTTTGCGCGATGGATATAGTTTCTCATGGCGCGCTCGCTTACCTCGAGACGCTTGGCAAGTACCGCGACAGCGACAGGCTGAGCGTCCTCGATCATATTTACAAGCTGCTTGACGCGAGCATCCATGTCCCCCTCCTTTCCCTGCGTCTAGTCTAACGCGGTAAAGAATGACACTCCACGTCGCGCTCGTTCCGCCAACTCGGAACAGGTTGCGGGGAGTCCAGCTGAGCTATGGAGAGCCTGGGGAGAGGGCCCGAAGGCAATGCGTCGGTGTGGGATGCGCCTTCCCAGCCATTGGGCAGTCATTGGGGACAGGCTTAAATGAGTAGTCGTTGGGGACGTTCTTGTTTGACTAGTCGTTTAAGAACGTCCCCAATGACTATTAAGGACTGTCCCAAGCTGCCGGCAGGAAAGGACCGTCCCCAAGTGCCGGGTTTGTCCCCAATGACTAGGTGAATAGCAAAAGCCCCGCAGTCGGAGCGGACTGCGGGGCTCATGAAGAGAGGTAGTTTGTGGGCGCTTTGCCTGGCGCCCACGAGAGAGGCAACAGAGTAGAGACTACTCGTGGATGCGGGTACCGGAGAGGCCGGCCATGGTCTCGGCGGCCTTGTCCAGGGCGCCGATGATGCAGGTGCGGCCCTTGCGGGAGCGGGCGAACTTGATGGCAGCGCGGACCTTGGGCTCCATGGAGCCCTTGCCGAACTGACCCTCGTCGGCCAGACGCTCGGCCTCGTCGGCGGTGAGGTCCTCGAGCTCCTCCTGGTTGGGCCTGCCAAAGTTGATGGCGACATGCTCAACGGCGGTCAGCAGGAACAGAACGTCGGCGTCGCAGTCCTCGGCCAGCAGCTCGCCGCCCAGGTCCTTGTCGATGACGGCGGGAACGCCCTTGTAGCAGCCCTTGT
>USAX01000077.1 GCA_900552705.1 uncultured Collinsella sp.
GCCTTGACCGTCACGGAGCGCGTGCCCTCAAAGGCGGTGTAGCCCTTGGGCGCCTTGAGCTCGCGGACCTCCAGCTTGCCCGAGTCCACGCCCGAGACGGTCACGCGGCCGTCCTCGCCCGTGGTGACGGTGGCCTTGCCTTGCGCATCCCACGTGCCGTCGGCCGCCAGCGCGCGACCGCGGTCGTCGGTGATGCTCAGGACCGCCCCGGGCAGCGGCTTGTCGCCGTCGCTGCCGCGCTTGGTGAGCGCGAGATCCCAGGTGTAGGCGCATGCATCGTCGCTCGGCGTGCTGGTGAAGCCGGCGTCGCCGGACTGGTCGGCAAAGGGAGAGCGCGGGTAGCGCAGGTAGGCCTCGTTGGGGTTGCCCTTCGCGATGCCGTGGTTGCATGCGCTGTTGAGCGGCGCGTTGTACACAGCGACCACGCGGGCGCCCGTGGCGAAGGCGTCGGCCCCGCCGAGCGCGGCGACCAGGTCGCCGGTGTGCACGATGAAGGTCCCGTCCGCGGCCACCTTGGTGGCGCACTGGGCCGTGATGTCGGTCCAGCCCTTCGCGGCCTTAGTGCCGGCGCGTCCGTCCTTGCCGGTGGCAACGGCGTCGAAGCCGCCGTCCGCTCCCGCCGCCACGTACACGTGTATGCTCGCGGCGACCTTGGAGAGGTCGAGCCCCGCGCTCATGGTGTCGACGAACTGCACCGTATAGGTGTCGTAGGTGGTGAGCCCGGCCGGGACCGTGGCAGAGAGGCGCCAGTACAGGTCGTCGGCGACCGTGGCGTCGGCGGCCTTCTGCCATGCGGCGGTGTTGTCCTCCAGCACGTGCTTGGCGACCTTGGGCGTCGCGGCCTTGGGCTTGACGGTGACGGCGTTGCCGCCCACCAGCGCCATGATCGGCGCGGTGCCGGCCTCGCCCTGGGCGATGGCGTCGTCGTCGGCGACGATGAGCCAGTAGCCGCAGGGCAGCTCGGCCGCCGTGCCCGCGTTAAGGGCCACGGGCACGGCGCCAGAGCTCTGGAGGGAACGAGCGAGCTGTGCGCTCAGCGCGCTCGTAAGGTGGGAATCGGTGTTAAGCCACTCGGCAGCTTCCTGCGCGGTGGTCTGGGAATCGGGCATGCCGGCGCTGTGCAGCACAGGCAGGACAGCGTCGCGCGCGGCGTCGCTTGCCCAAGCGAGGTCGGTAAAGGTCTTGGCGTCGCCGTCGCCGTCGACGACGTTGGCGCTAAAGATCTGGTAGGCGTCGTAGTTGCTCGCCACGGCGCCGCTCACCGTGATGGAACCGGTCGAGGTCGGCGCGGCCTGCGCGGATGCGGGGAACACAACCGCGCAGATGCCGATCAGGAGGGCAAGCAGCGCAAACAAGATCGGGAAGGAGCAAACTTTCTTATTCACGACGCTCACCTCCCTTCGCATTCGCCTTGCGACGAATGTGCATCCAGGCCGCAGCAGCGCAAAGCACCGCCGCGCCGGCAAGGTACGTCAGAGTGACGCCCGACATACCAGAAAGGGGCAAAGAGGTGGAGTAGGTGTTGGTGAAGGTGGGAGTGGACTTGCCGGTGAGGTCGTGGGGCGTGTCAGTGGTCACTTCATTGCCATCACGATCCTGAATCTGCTTGTAGGTCGCAGTGACGTCGATATGGTGGTTAGAGTCGTCAGTCGCGTTAACCGTAATCTGATAGACCGACTTGTCGTACGTATAGTGCGAGAACAGCGAACCGTCGTCTTTCTCGCGCACGTAGTACGTGAAGGTCTTGGAAGCACCACGGCCAGTGGGGCCAGACGCGAGCTGGTCGAGTTGATCGAGTTTGTAATCAATCTTGTCGAAGCTCAGGGTCTGGGACTTGTCGCCGTCGGCAGTGGTGGACTTGCTGCTAACGATATCCGTAAAATCTGTGTCGGTCGCAAGCTGGAGCGTGAACTCCTTCATCTCGCCACCCTCAACGACCTTAGTCGCCATAGGCGTCCAGGAGCCCTTCGAGTCGTACGGAGTGAACTTGTTAGTGAAAGTCGTGGAGTCGCCCTCACAGATAATTGGATAATAGTCTCCACTCTTCTGCACCTTGCTCCTCGCTTTTACGTTCTCCCACTTCCCAGACGACTCGCGGAATTCGTACTTGGTTACACCGACGTTTTTAATCGTGTAGTTATGGATGTAAAGATCCTTCAGTTGGCTTGAGTTTTCTTTACTCGGAACAGACATGAGCAAGGTCTTGGTATCTTCGGCCGTCACCACAATCTTATACACGCTGGAGTCGTACGTGATGCCAGAATCACCACCGGGATCTTCGACCAAGTAGTATGTGATTTCGTTACCCGCGCCACTCGATGCGAATTGTTCACCAAGGTCAAACGTAATGCTGCCTTCTGCATCATTTGCTGCTGTTCCAACCTCGGTGCAAACGTCGCGATTGAATGTCGTGCCAGCTGTCGTGCCAGCCAAAGGGTCGTCTGAATCCTTGCGATACACCGTAAAGGAGAACTCCCCATCATTGAGCTTGCGGCCTTCCAGCTTCTTGGTCGCCTTGAGCTTGAGGCTCGGATAGACATACGTGTCCTCAGGCGCGCCCATGTACAGGTCGCCGTTCGACATGATGCCGCCGCCATGGTTCCAGGAATAATTGCCCGTGATAAACGTCGCGCCCGCCTCTAGCGCAGCCTTTCGCGCATTGATCGCCTCGGGGTCTTGAGCCTTAACATCCGAACTCAGGCCGATGCTGTTATATACCTGCACGCCACCGTTAGCGGGGATAGTAATGGCTTTCTGGAGCTCTAAGCTTCCCCGATACTTAGCATCGCCGCCGCCAAGCATTTTGCCAATCACCGCCGCGATCGGAGTCGTATGACCCTCCGCCGCAAGGAAGAAGTCCGCGTGGCCGTTTTCGCGAAACACTTCGGCATTGTAGGCGTCGGAGTCCTGGTCCTTACCGTGACCACCGCCGGAAAGATGGGGGGTGCCGTTATTGCCTGTATTACTCACGGATTCGTAATCGTTCGCGTTTTGCTCATTTCCGGCAGAAGTATTACCGAAAATCGCCGTGCCGTCGGTGCCTGTCACCAAAGTCTTACCCGTCGGGCAAACCGCAACGCCGCCACCGTAGCCACCGGCCTCATTGCTGCTTATATAGGAGTTATAGACAAATAGCCTACCAGCATTAGACGCGACCTTAGAATCGCCCTGGACGAAGATGCCGCCTCCACCCCAGTCAAAGCGAGACATGCAGTGGTTATTAGTGATATAGACTGGATTTGAATTTGACGCTCCTTTTATCATCGCGTCAACCATCTGGCCCACGCGAATGCCGGCACCCTCAGAGCGAAAACTCACGTTAGAGGCAATAGTTCCCCCCGTAATGTTGAGCCATGCCATTGTCTTGCGCGAGCTCGCCCCTTGGTGTTCGATGTCGGTCACATAGACGCCGCCGCCGGCTTCCTCAGAATAGTTGCCCGTGATCTGGCCGCCCGAAATGGTGACATGAGTACCGTTTTTAGCGGCAAGTCCAGCACCGCCATGATCGCCATTACCATCGTTACCACAGTAATTGGCATATTTATTGTTAGTAATGTAGCCACCAGAAACAGTAACGCTGCCGCCTTCGGCCATGATGCCGCCGCCGAAACCAACACCAGTAGCAAGCGTGCTGTTGCCGGAGATTACGCCATTAGTTATGTTGACCGTGGAGTCTTTAGCATACACACCACCGCCACTAGGAGCACTGTTGCCGGCAATTACGCCACCGGAAACCTCGAGGGTCGAATTACCGTGTATTTCAATTCCGCCGCCCGCACCCGAGCCAGAAGCTCCACACACATAGCCGCCGCGCATGTTGACGGTAGAGCCGTTCTCGGCATAGACCAAGCTGCTAACGCTGCTGCCTTGTTTTTGCGTGATCACGCCGCTCACAAGGTTAAACGTGCCACCCTTGCCGTTGTTGTTATACAGATTGATGAGCTTTAGATTTGCGTTGCCGTCGCACGCCACGATGGCGCCCTTAATATCGACGTTATGTCTGACAAGCGTCTCGATTGTCCCTGTACCACTCGGAGTCGATTTGGTCACGTAGTAGGTAAGATTAGACGGAATGCCACCAACGTAATTTAGCTCGACTTTCTTGCCATAATTATTGGGATCCAGCTTCTGCCCCTGATCAGTCAGCTGTTGGACATCGTTGACCGTCTCAGTCACCGGCGCGGAGTCCTTAATTTCGTCCTTAATTGTAAGTGTTGCGCCGTTAGCAACATCAAATAACGGCTTGTCGGTGTTCAAGCACTTGATCTTATGACCGTTTAAGTTCAGCGTTATATTGCTGCCGCTCTTCTCAAGTTTGATTTCACCAGCATAGTCAATATCAGCTGTAAGCTCGAAGCAGGCAGTTTGGTTTTCCCCAACGCCTTGAAGCTTAGCTGACAAATCATCGGCGTTAGTAATGTTAGTAATAGCTGTGGTTGTCTCTTCGCTCTCTGCAGCCTCCTCGGCTGACGCGACAGCGTTAACATCCATCGCATCATTATCTTCCGCCTGCGACTCGTCCTTGGACTGCTCCTCCGGCCGAGCGTCGTCGTCGCTCGCAGCATCGTCGCTGTTCTGGTTTTCGGCGTCTGTGCCGGCATCCCCGTTAGTACTGTTGTCTATACCAGTAGACTCACTTGAGGAACCCCCCCCCATCACAGTTTCCTCGGTAGAAACCGTCTGGGCATCGTTGGCAATGGCCTGCGAGATCGGGGGCATGACGAGCGACAGTACCAGGCTCAAAACGGAGGCTCCGCACAAAACGCCTGCCAGTACACGGCGCGTCGCTTTATTACTCTGCTTAGATTTGTCCGAATTCGCTTTCATCGATGTCTCCTCCCCAAGAGACCGCGATCTTGCTCTTTCCCTATCAAACGTATCTGCGCAATCTGTAATTGCGCTCGCTAAGTGATGCAATTATAACGATTGTTTAAACATCTGAGCAGCAAAACCGACATTTTTGTGCAAGTTCTTAATTCTCTTGACAATTGTTTAGATTTGCCTTCGTTTATTCGCTATAAAATATCTGTTTCTACTGGTAATTAAGTTAGTTATCAGTTTTTTAATAGCATTTTATTTATTTGCACAACCTTTTGCTCAAGAGCAAACATCCTGTGAACGGTCGAAAATCGACCGTGAACGGTAGATTATTAACCGGAAGGAATATCCTACCAAACTGATGAGAATATCTTTAACCCACCGGTGGTTAGAGGCATGATGTTCAGACAACTATATTTGAATTATCGCGCAGATTTTAGGCATCAATTCGCCCAAATCGCCTGAGGCCACCACAAAGGCGCCTGTCCCCATTGCGGGGGTTCTCCCCCGGCGCTACAGCAGATGTTCCTCGACAAAGATCGCAATGCCGTCTTCGTCGTTGCTGACGGTTACAAAATCGGCGGCGGCGCGGGTGGCGGCGCTGCCGTTTGCCATGGCCACGCCAACGCCGGCGTCGGCCACCATGCAGGTGTCGTTATCGGCATCGCCAAACACGCAGATGTTCTGAAGCTCCATGTCGTTGAGCTCTGCCACGCGCACAAGGCCGCGCGTCTTGGACACGTGCGGATCCATGAACTCGTAGAGCCGCTGCGTGGTTTGCAGAGCCGCCGCCTTAACAGTGTCATCGGCAAACGTCGACGCCCGCTCAATCGCCCGCGGCATTACCTCGGCGCCATGGTAAACATCACCTTGGGCTGCGGCTCGCGCAAAAACTCGGCAAAATCGACCACCTGGTAGGGCACGCCGTCGACGCGTGACAGGTGCTCGACGCACGCGTTGCTCTCGGGCACGTAGAACACGCCGTCTCGGGGGCAGACGGGCGTTGCCGGAAGGTCCGCCATGTGCTTGCAGATGCGCGCGATGGTCTCGCCCGGCAGCGGATAGCTCAGCTCGTTGATGTCGTGCGCGCGGTCGATGACCTCGGCACCACCGCAGCCTACCAGCACGTCCACCAGGCCTTCGATGCCCCAGAGCTCGTACATGGCCTCGGTCGCGTGGGCGTCGCGCCCGGTGCACAGGCCAAAGAGCACGCCGCGCTCGCGCAGGGCGCGGATCGCCGCCACGGTGCGCGGGGACACCGTATGCTGGCTCGTGAGCAGCGTGCCATCGATATCGCAGAACACGGCTTTGATGTGGCTGAAGGTGGTGTCCATGGGGGCCTTTCTGGGTTGTGCGGCGGTGTGGGGTGTGGTCGTGAACGGCGTACATGGTATACCAAGGCGCGGGCGCGGCCTGTCAACGCAAAAACCACCACAAAGGTGCTTGGCCCCCTTTGTGGTGATTGCGGCGTCTACGGGCCAAACCATCACAACATTCGACGTTTTTCGGCAAAATCGCGATTTTCATCGAATGTTGTGATGGTTTCTACTGCCTTGCGGCACGATCCAAGTGCCGGCGGCCAAACAGCAGCAACGCCGCGGGAACCGCCGTCACGACCGCGCCCGCTCCGATGAGCGTCTGCTGCACGCCAAACGTCGCCGCCAGCCACGGGGCAATCGCCAGCGGGGCTACGCCGGCAAACATGTTGCCAAAGCCCATGACCGAGTTCACGCGACCGAGCTGCTCGAGCGGGGCCGTCGTTTGCACGATCGTGTTGTGGAGCGGGTTGACGACGCCCCAGGCCACGCCTAGGGCAATCTGGCCGACAAGGGCTACGCCCACATACGGCGTTCCCACGTAGAGCAGGCTTCCCAGACCCACGGACATAAGCGCCACGAGCAGCGTTTTAAGGTTGACCAGGTGCGGCGGCAAGCGGAGCGCGAGGACGGCGCCCAGCACCGCGCCCACACCGCTAGCCGACGAGAGCCAGCCCATCCACTCAACACCGACGCATAGGACATCGCGATAGAAAAACGACTCGAGCGGATCGAAGGCTCCGTAGCCAAAGTTCGAAAGAAAAATGATGCAGAAAAGTAGCGCGAGGACGCTGTTGGTGAAGACTGTCTTGATGCTGGTCGCGAAGGTGACACGAGTGGATGCGCTGGGGTTGGAGCTTTGTCTCGCACGCTCCCCTTCCTCTGCCGAATCGGCATCCGCATCCCCGGCGGCATGGCTGGTCTTCGGCCTAAAGCCCCAACCGGCGACGAGCGCCAGCACTGTAAAGAGCATCATGAGCACAAACACCGCGCGCGACGACGCAGCAGCCGCGACAAAGCCACCCAACGTGGGTCCGACGATAATACTCACGTTTGAGAACATGGCGATGGCGGAGTTGATGTCTTTGAGCTCGACGGGATCATCGGTGAGGTAGGCCGGATAGGATGTGGCAATGGGCTGGGCGAATCCCATCGTAAAGCCCAGAAACACCGCGCCGAGCAAGACGACGCCGGTCGCGCTACCAAAGGCGATGATTGCCGTGCCAGTTGCGAGAGCGCCGATGATGCTCAGCAAGAAATGGCGGCGCGGGCCCCAGGCATCGAGTGCCGCTCCACCCGCAAAGGATCCCAGGATCACGAAGACGTTCATAAAGAGGACTGCCAGCGACGTCGCAACGACCGAAGCGTCGTCCGCATAGGTGAGCGTTCCGATGACGCCGATAAAATAACTGGTCTGAAAGCCGGTGTAGATGAGGAAGCGCATTGCCACCAGGCGCTTGGCCTGTACGGACAGCGACGAGTGGAATGTTGGAAATACAGATGCGAGCATGGGGCTCCTTATTGCATACGAATGTGGACAGCGGGCATTCGGCCCTCCGTCCATTGGCTCAATCTATCCGTGTGCCTTACTAAGGGCGCATCGAGCCCCCTCCTTTCGTCTTTTCGCCCAGCATGAACTACGTGGTAGATTTTAAGGCATGTCCCAACCGTCCACCAAAGCAAAAACCACCACAAAGGTGACTGGCCCCTTTGTGATGGTTTTGACGTTTGCCCAGATAAAACCTGCCAAATCAAACCTGTCCCTTTTTGGCAGGTTTTAGGCCAGATGGTCTTGAATCAGATCGCAGATGGCTCGGGCGTCGTTGATGTTGATGGCTCGGGTCGCAAAGCCGGCATCGAATGCCTGGCGTGCCAGGGCCTCGTTGCAGGCAAGGGCCAGCGTGCGACCGTCGACCAGGTCGAGCGAGCTCTTGCCGCGCAGACGATCGACACCGGAGCGCGCGACGACGATGTTGTCGAAGCCCTCGGTCTTGTAGCCCTCGATGATCACCACGTCGACATCGTTGTAACGCGACAGCAGCTCGCGCGCGGGCATCTCGTCCTCCTCGCGCGTGTCGGCGTACTCCGCCCAGCGCGTGGCGCAGATAAGGCCCACGTGCTTGGATCCGGCTTGGTGATGGCGCCAGGTGTCCTTAGCGGGTACATCGATGTCAAAGCCGTGATGCCCATGATGCTTGAGCGAACCCACGCGCAGGCCGCGGCGGGTGAGCTCGGCAATGACCTTCTCGACGAGCGTGGTCTTGCCCGAGTTTTGGTAGCCGATAAACGCGATCGCGGGGACGGCCGGTGTCGGAGCTGCGGGCGCGACGGCGGCAGGCGCGCTTGTGGGAGCGTTACCGTCGGCGCCGGCGGCCTCAACAGTAGCGGCCTGACGCTCGGCACGATCCCACACGCCCGAGCGGCCACCCTCCTTGTGCAGCAGGCGAACGTCGACGATCTCCATGCCACGATCGACGGCCTTGCACATGTCATAGATCGTGAGGCACGCGGCACTCGCGCCGGTCAGGGCCTCCATCTCAATACCCGTCTTGCCCGTCACGCCCGCCGTGACCAACACATGAAAGCCAACCTGCCCGTCCGCGCGCGGCGGCGCCCAGCCCTCGGGCACGTCCTCGGCAGGCGTCCCCGCCGGCGCGATAGGCTCGATATCGCACTTACTCTTGGTAATGAGCAACGGATGGCACATGGGGATGATGTCACTCGTACGTTTGATGGCCATGATGCCCGCAACGCGTGCGCAAGCGAGCACGTCGCCCTTTTTAGCGCCATCCTGCAGCACCATGGCCTGCGTCTCGGGGTGCATAAGAATCGTGCCCTCGGCGATGGCAATGCGATGGGTCTCGGCCTTGTCGGACACGTCAACCATGCGCACCTCGCCCTTGGCATCCACGTGCGTCAGCTCGTCGCGGCGGGTGTCGCGGGCGGGCTCGGCAGCAGTGCCGGCGGACGGCTGTACCGCCGCGGACCCAGCGGTGTTGCTGGCAGCAGCCGTGGCTTTATGGGCAGACATCGCGGCCCTGCGAGCGGCCTTGGTGGCATCGGCGTACCTGCTCTTGGCCATATGATCATCCTCCGATTTGGGACATAAATCGTTGCGTGCCCTCAATTATCGCGTGTTCCTGCGGTTTGTGGGCCACGGCATCGCGCCAAATCGAAAGTACCTGCATATCATCACCACGGCGCAACGCCTCGCGCACCGAATACTCGGCATCGCTGAACAGGCACGGACGCACGTTGCCATCGGCCGTCAGGCGCAGGCGGTTGCAGCTCGCACAAAAATGGTTGGACATGGCGCT
>USAX01000078.1 GCA_900552705.1 uncultured Collinsella sp.
ACGTCCACTACAACCGGATACCTAAAGCCAAGTTTGCGGCTCACCAGCAAAGAGAACATAACCTGAAGGGCATCAAGGGTGCGACCATGACGGCCAATGAGAACAGCAAGGTCGGGAGCCGTTACATCCAAAATCAGCTCACCCTCGTCGCCCTCATACTCATCGATAGGAGAGTTGGCGGCATCGAAGTGCGAAAGGATGGAACGCAGGATGGAAATCGCAACATCGGCAATGGTGTCGAGCTCCTCATCGGTCAGCTCTTCACCAGCCTTGTAGCGCTGTGCAATCTCGGGATAATCGCCCGCGACCTGCGGGGCAACCTCCTCAAGCATATCCTCGATGATCTCTTCAGACATAACGTACTCCAAAAGTTAGGTACCTAAATAAGATTGATATCCCACTACTTCTTCTTGTGCGGGCGCGGCTTCTTCTCTCGACGAGTGACCTCAACCTGCAGCGGAGCGTTCTTAAGACGCTCCTCCTCATCGGCCTTCGCCTTGTCGATGACCTTCTGCGTCACAAAAATCTGCTGGATAACCTGCCAAGCAGACGAGACGTCGTAGTACAGCAGAACACCAACGGGAAGGCTCCAGCCCATCCAAAGCATCATGACCGTCATGACAACGGCCATCATACGCATGCTCTGAGCCTGCTGGCCGGTCTGGTTGCGCGACATATAGAGCTGCGGAATCAGGGTCAGGACGGCGAACAGGATCAGGCAAACCAGCGCAGGCAGTGCAACCATAAAGCCATCGGCAAAGGAAGCGCTCGGCGTGGTGGTCAGGTCGGGCAGGATGTTGAAGAACGAGAACGTGCCGTCGTTAAAGTACTGCGGCAGGTTGCGCAGCAATGTAAACAGGGCGAACAGGATAGGCATCTGAATCAGCAGCGGCAGACAGCCAGCCATGGGGTTGAACTTGTTCTCGCTGTAGAACTTCTGCATCTCCTCGGCCTGACGCTGGGGATCGTCGGCATAGCGCTCCTGGATCTCGAGCATCTTGGGCTGCAGCACCTGCATGCGAGCCGTCGACTTGGTCGACTTGAGCATGAGCGGCGTCAGCAGCAGACGGATGATGACCACCAGGATGATGATGGACAGGCCCCAGTCGACCGCAAAGGTCTGGATGAGCTTGAGCAGCTCGAAAAGGATGTTAACGATCCAATCCCACATGTAAGTTTTCCTCCGATAGCGAGTGCCCGCTAGGGCACAGGGTCATAACCGCCGACGTGCAGGGGATTGCAGCGAGCGATGCGCCTCACGGCAAGCCAGCAGCCTCTCAAAACACCGTGCTTCTCAATCGCCTGGACGGCGTATTGCGAGCACGTTGGGTAATAAATGCAGGCGTCAGGCAATAAGGGCGAAATAACCTGTTGATATATGCGAATAGGAGCGATGGCAACACGTCGCAAAACGTGATTGCTCATCGCTCCTCCCCGGCAACGCCGGCGCGCTTCATAAGCGAACGCAACGCCTTGTCCATCTCCTGCGGCGAGGAAACCCTCGTCTTGGGAGTTGCAAACAAGATGATGTCATAACCCGCAACGGGAAATCCGCAGCTGCGGGCGGCCTCGCGCATCACACGCTTAGATCGGTTGCGCACGACGGCACAACCGAGTCGCTTAGCACCAACGAAGGCGACCCTTCCGGAGTCGCCTTCGCCAACCGATTCACATATGGTCATTCGAATCAGAGGGTGATTGAAACGACGCCCCTGACTGAACACATGCTCGAAATCTTGCCGAGACTTAATAGTCTTCATGCGAGATGTGTGTATCGCTGCTAGACAGTGAGACGCTTGCGGCCCTTGGCACGACGACGGGCGAGCACGGCACGACCACCCTTAGTGGCCATACGGGCACGGAAGCCATGGGTCTTGGCACGCTTACGCTTATTAGGCTGATACGTACGCTTCATCTTAAGTTCCTCCTGCTGCATTTCGAGTGTCCGCGGGGACGCGGACGCAGATATAGACACGTGAGCTTGAAGATTGTAGGGAAATCAATGTTCAAATGTCAAGAAATCAAAGGTAAAAGGTTGCGCAGTTCACACGGTTCCCCCATAAGCACAACCGAAATTTGCGCCTCATGGCAACATTTCACGATATTTCATCGAGTTTTCAACAGGTCATGTTGGCAATGTTGATAACTTTTCGCCCGTTTTCCAAAGTTTTCAACAAGTTTTGAAAAGTTATCGAAAGATGAGAAACGTTGCACGGTGAGCTACTATTTGTTCGAAACCTTTTGAAAGATTGCGAGCGGCATGTCTGACGACTTTTACACCATGGTCGATTCCGGAGACCCGGCACCCGACAACGAGCACATCACCGGCGTGCGCGAAGAGCGTGCGGAAGGCGAGCAGACGACCACGCAGGCGCCAAAAGCCATGTACGCCGCGCGCATCGCCGTCTATGACGACATGCTGTCGACACCGCGGGTGATCGTCATTGATCCGCAAGATGTCCGCACGTATTTGGAAGAGACGACCAACACCGTCTACCAGTGCATGAAAGAACAAGGTGGCCATATCTCGCTCATGGTCATCCGCGAGATTGTCGAAAACTTTATCCACGCACACTTTGCCGAGCCCATCATCTCGATTCTGGACGGCGGAGACACCATCCGCTTTGCTGACCAAGGACCCGGCATCGACGACAAGGAACGTGCTTTCGACTTTGGCGTTACCAGCGCAAACAGCAAGATGAAGCGCTATATCCGTGGAACCGGAGCAGGGTTTCCCATGGTGCAGGAGTATTTGGAAAACGCCGGCGGTGCCGTATCCATCGAGGACAACATGGGCAACGGCACCGTGGTTACGGTAAGCCTGAACCCTAAACGCGTGCAGGAAATCGAGCGTGCCGGCGGACGCGGCGCTGCCGTGCGGCCCGAGACGGAACAGCCCACATATCCCCTGCCGGGAGCTTTTGCGCAGCAGCCCATGGCAGCGCAGCAGATGCAGCCCCCCGTGGGACAGATGCAGCAGCCCGGAATGCTACCTACACAAGAACCCCGGGCGGCATCGATGTCGATGCCGACAAACACGCCAGAGACCATGCCGCTGGCGGATCAGGATGCAGCAGCAATGCAGCAGGCGACGGGGGCGCCGGGTGGCCAGCAAATGGGCTATCAGCCGTACCAACAGGGATATCCATATCAGCAGATGCCGCCACTGGGGTATGGCCAGCAGTTCCCGCAGCAGTACCAGCAGGGATATCAGCAGCCGTACCAGCAGATGGCGCAGCAGCAGTACAACCCCTGGGCCCAGCAGATGCCTCCGCAGCCTTACCAACAGTGGCCTCAAAGTTTTCAACAGCAAATGCCGCCGATGCAGAGTTCTCAACAACCAGCAGCTCAAATGATGTATCCTAATGCAGCAAATCAGTATGCGCAGCCACAACCGGACGTGTTCGTAAGCGATCGCGGCAACGCCGCGCTGGGCTATCTGGCGCAAAATCAAGCGTGCGGTGCAACCGATCTGGCGAGGGCGTTTGGAAACTCGGCCCCCACTTGGTCACGCACGCTCAATGACTTGGCGCAGGCCGGCTTGGTCATCAAGCATGGCCAGAAATACCATCTGACCGAACTCGGCGCCGCTCGCGTGCGAGCTCAGAGCTAAAGAACGGGAGAGACAGTGGACGAGGAAGCAAGCATCATCCTGGGGGATGCCATCGCCTTTTGCCAGCGCGACGGCCAAGATGCACGCCTCATCAACATGCTGGGGCAATCGCGCGCCATAAGCCTGACCGAAGATACGCTCACGATCGAGGCACCCTCGCGCTTTGCCATCGCGCAGCTCAAAAAGCATCAGCCGACTATTGAGGCCTATCTGGAAGAAATCGCCTTTGCACCGATTGCGCTCGACATCGTGGCACCGCAAGGCGCCGCGACGGAATCCGCCGCCGCGACGGCGCCCGCCACGGCTCCCGCTGCTTCCCCGGCGGTGCCGGCCTCCGCAGGCGACGCGCCGACAATCGAGCACCAGCACGGTGATGTTTCCCGTGAAACCATGGCGCCGTTGCCGACCGCGGCAGCGACGTCAGCGAACGCACCCGTCACGCACATGCCCATCGCTCACGACGCAGCGGCGGGCGCGGATTCGGGCATTGCAATCAAGAACACGCTCTCGGCCGATGATTTTCGTCGCATGATGAACCAGATGAAGGGCGGAGCGCCGACTAAGTCCACGCAAGCCGCGACCCCCGCTTCACCCATGCCAGCACCGACCGTGCCGGCCGAGCAGAATACGGATGGAGCCCCACTCGCCGCGAACTCAAAATTTACCTTTGAGAACTTTGTCTACGGCCCCGAGAACAGCCATGCCTATCGCTCGGCACTCAAGTTTGCCGCCCTCGCGGACGAGCGCGGCACGTGCACATCACTGTTCATCTACGGCAAATCGGGCCTGGGCAAGACGCACCTGCTGCTTGCCATCAAAAACGAGCTCGCCGAGAAGTCGCCCGAGATCAAGGTCAAGTATGCCAACTCCCAGGCATATCTGGACGACCTGATGACCGAGTTCGACCGCCAAAAGAAGAGCAACGCCCCCATCATGCAGGCGTACCACGGCGTGGACGTGCTCATCATCGATGACATCCAAAACATCATCGGCAAGCGCGCGAGCGTGGACTACTTTTTCCAGCTCATGGACGAGTTCATCCGCAACAACAAGAAGGTCGTCATCGCGGCAGACCGCGCCCCCAAGGACCTGAGCATGGACGAGCGTCTGACCAGCCGCTTCAACGCCGGCATGCTCTGCCTGGTCGCAGAGCCCAGCTACGAGATGAAATACAAGATCTTGCAGCGCTATTACGAGAACACCATCGTCGCCGCTCCCGAGGCAGGCGACGACTCGCTGCTGGCGGCCTATGGGGGCGACAGCGGGCACCTGACCGACGAGCACTTTAAACACATGGCCGAGGTCTCGGGCACCAACATCCGCGAACTCGAGAGCTTTTGCGAGCGCTGCGCCGGCGAGGCGGGCGACCGCGAGCGCGAGGGCGGGGAGCTCACCTTTGACGATATCGACGCCATCGCCAGCCAGTACTTCGACACATCGGCCAAAAAGATCAACGTCCAGACGGTTCAGTCCGTCATCGAGGAGCAGTACGGCGTGACGCACGAGGAGCTCATCGGCCCGCGTCGCAACGCCAATATCGCCAAAGCACGCCATATCGCTATCTACCTGGCCATCGAGATGTGCGAGATGACGACCACGGCGGTGGGCGCCGAATTTGGCAACCGCAACCACTCGACCGTCAGTACGAGCTACAAAAAGGTCCAGAAGATGATCCAGGAAGACCGCACCGTCACCGAAGACCTCAAGTCGCTGCGCGACAAAATTACACTGCACTCGTAGGGAAATAGAGACACCTGTTGAAAACTTGTCGAAACCACGGGCATAAGGTGTCTAAAACCCAACCCGCGGTGATGAAAAGTTTTGCGCAGGTTTTGAACGTGGAAAACCACCCCTGTTGCACACAGATTGCTGTCGATTCTCTTTCTGGGTCTGACCTGCGTCTTTGGGAGTAATCAACAGTTTCGTCAGTGCTATTACTATTATTAAGATATTTATATCTATAGAAAGGTATTAAAAGATGAAGTTCACCGTCAGCCAGAGCTCGCTTACACAAGCCATCGGCGTCGTTATGAAGGGTGTCGCTTCGGCATCCACCCTCCCCATCCTGTCGGGCGTGCTCGTTAAGGCCCAAGACGGCATCTTGGAATTCCAGACCTCTAACTACACTATCTCGATCCGTCATCGCATCGCGGCGCATGTCGAAGAAGAGGGCGAGATGGTTATCCCCTGTAAGATGCTCTCCAATATCACCAAGACCCTCCCCGATGCCCCGGTCACCTTTGAGCTGTCCGAGCGCCAGGTGCTGATTGGTTGCGAGAAGAGCTCTTTCCGCCTGAACACGCTCGATGCCAATGACTTCCCCGAGTTTCCGGCCTATGCCATCGAGAGTGCCGTGGAGCTGCCGACCGATGTCTTGTCCGAAATGGTCGGCCGCGTGTGGCGCGTCACCTCGACCGACAAGGCTCGCCCCATCCTGGGCGGCGTGCACATGAAGGTCGAGAACAACACCGTACGCCTGGTAGCGACCGATTCCTTCCGCTTGGCCGTGTGCGATACGCAGGTCGAGACCTCGACCCTCGAGGGCTCCTTTGAGCTCAACGTTCCGGCTGACGCCTTTAACGACGCGCTGAACATCATGGCCAGCCAAGCGACCATCATGATCGGGGCTACCGACACCCAGGTCGTCTTCGAGGCCGGCAACACCACCTACGTGTCGCGTCGCATCGAGGGCGTGTACCCCAACTACAAGCAGCTCATCCCCGATTCGTGCGTGACGAGCGTCAAGATCGACGTCGCCGCCTTTAACGCCGCCCTCAAGCGCGTGGCCGTTATCGCGAGCGCCAACCCCGCCGTCAAGTTCGAGATCGATGTCGAGAACGGGCAGATGGGCCTGTCCTCCATTTCCAATGACCAGGACCTTGCGCAGGAGACGATCGATGTCGAGGCCGAGGGCGAGTCGGGTACCATCGCCTTCAACTACCACTACATCTTCGGCTGCCTCAATGCCCTGTCCAAGGAGAAGGAGATCACGCTGGAGCTCAAGAGCTACTCGCAGGCGGGCATCTTTAAGTCCTACGACAAGATCAACTACCTGTACCTGGTCATGCCGGTCCGCATCTAGCGCTGCGCCATGACCATGTTCGCCCGCGATCTTTCCGTCGCGCACTACCGCAGCTTCGATAGCTATCGCCTTGCCCTGGACGAGGGCGTGACGATACTTGCGGGACCCAACGCGGCGGGAAAGACCAATCTCATAGAGGCGCTGCAGCTGCTGACGAGCGGCGCCTCGTTTAGGCATCCGACCGCAGCCGAGCTCGTCCATGACGGCGTGGGCTCGTGCAAGGTCGAGCTGAGGATCGAGGGCGACGGCCGCGTGCTTGATATGGGATTGAGCGCGGAGGACGGTAAGCGCTCGTTTAGCCGCAACGGCAAGAGATGCTCTGCCGCCGGTGTGCGCGGGGTTCTGCCGAGCGTGCTGTTTTGCCCCGACCATCTGGACATGGTTAAGCGAGGCGCCAGTGTGCGCCGAGCCGCCCTCGATGACTTTGGCATGCAGCTGAGCGCACGCTATGCCGATCTTGCGAGCACCTATGGGCGCTGCGTGACCCAGCGTAACGCCTTGCTCAAGGAGACCTGGTGCTGCCGCGAGATGCTCGGCGCGTGGAACGATTCGATTGCCCGCGCGGGCTCGGCCCTGCTCGTGCACCGGTTGGCCCTGCTCGACCGGCTGGCGGGCCATGTGCACACTGCCTACGGGCAAGTGGCGTCAGGTGAGACCGCCAACGTGACCTATGCGTCCACGCTGGGGGATTTGCCCCAGGTCGAGGATCGCGAAGAGCTGAAGGGCTGGGCGTACGAGCGCATGCTGGCCGCCCTTGACGAGCATGCCGACGAGGAAATTCGCCGCGGCGTGACGTTGGTGGGACCGCATCGCGACGAGATCGAGTTCACCGTGGCTGGTCGCTCCGCCCGTTCATTTGCCAGCCAAGGACAGCAGCGCACGCTGGTGCTGTCCTGGAAGGTGGCCGAGGTTGCCGTGGCTCGCGATGTCCTGGGCACCGCCCCACTGCTGCTTCTGGACGACGTGATGAGCGAGCTCGACGGCGAACGTCGCGGCGCTTTCCTGCGGCTGATCGGCGATGATATCCAGACGGTCATAACTACGACCAACCTGGGGTACTTTACCGATGACCTGCTTGATCGAGCCAAGGTGGTGAGCATGGGTGAGACGTGCTAATTACGAGCGCGAGAGCGAAACGGTCGCCTTCAGCGGGTTTTTGAACGCAGAGCGCCAGCGCATCCTGGCGGCTGCGACCCCTGAGCGCCGTGCGCAGATGGAGGCCGCCGAGGAGTCGCGCACGGTCTATCGCGCATGGAACGCGGTGTGCTCGGGCACGCGCGAGGGGCGGCATGTGACGGGACTGCGCTACCTGCCCGAGTCCAATGAGCTGCTGGTGTATCTCGACTCGCCCTCGTGGACGCAGGAAATGACGTTGTTGCGCGAGATCATCCGCGCGCGCATGGAGCGCGCCGGTGCGCATGTGGACGGCCTGGTGTTCAAAACCACCGCGCCCGGTCACACGCCGCCCGCCGCCAAGGAGCGCCTGCGCCCGGCGACGACCGAGCGATCGCCGGCCCCGCACGCCGACCTAAGTGAGGCCGAGCGTACCGAGATCGAGCGCCAAGTGGCGCCCATCGAAGACCAAAAACTGCGCGAGGCCCTCGAGAACGCCATGAGAGCCAGTGCCGAGTGGGCCAAGGGCGTGCAAAGCAAAAAAGAGCCTTAAATCGCATCTGGCGGCCTTGTAGAGCCAAATACCCTCGTTCCCGAGGGTATTTTTTTACGATAAACTAGTAAGGCTGTACACATTTTCTTGACTGAAGGAGGACGTGTGGCAAACGAAAACGATTACGATGGCGGCGAGATTAAGATTCTCGAAGGTCTCGAGGCCGTTCGTAAGCGCCCGGGCATGTATATCGGCTCGACGAGCGCCAGCGGTCTGCATCACCTGGTGTGGGAGATCGTTGACAACTCCGTCGACGAGGCCATGGCCGGTTTCTGCACCGAGATCCAGGTGACGGTCCACGCCGACAACTCCATCACGGTCGTCGACGACGGGCGCGGCATCCCCGTCGACGAGCACCCTGTTAAAAAGATCCCGACGCTCGAGGTCGTCATGACGATCCTGCACGCCGGCGGTAAGTTCGATAACTCGGCCTATAAGGTCTCGGGCGGCCTGCACGGCGTGGGCATCTCCGTCGTCAACGCACTGTCCAAGCGCGTGGTCGTTCAGGTTCGTCGCGATGGCAACACCTACGAGATGGAGTTCTCGCGCGGCAAGACCGTCAAGAAGATGGAGGTCGT
>USAX01000079.1 GCA_900552705.1 uncultured Collinsella sp.
TGCGCATCGAGAGTGAGGAGATTCGTCGCGCGCTCAACAAGCCGCTCGACGAGATGGCCAAGGCCGTCAAGGACGCCCTCGACGCCACGCCGCCCGATCTTGCCTCGGATCTTATGTACTACGGCATTTTGCTGACTGGAGGCGGCGCGCTGCTGCGCGGTCTCGACGTGCGCCTGCGCGATGAGACCGGCGTTTCGGTCAACGTCAGCCCCACGGCGCTCGATAACGTTGTTAACGGCTGTGCCCGCGTGCTCGAGGCCAATGCGTTTGATGGCGGCTTCGTCCAGACCAATGCTTAATTTCCAAAAGGTGGATTCCATTTGGCACGATCTTCGGGTTTCTCTACAAATCTGAATACCAAGCGACAATCAACGGGTATGCGCCCGTTGATTGTTTTCAGCCTGATTTCGGTGTTGCTGCTCACGTTTTATATCCGTGAGGGCGAGGCCGGGCCGATTCATGCCGTGCGCTCGGGCGTGACGACGATTACCTCGCCGGTGCGCTTTGTGGGCTCGGCTGTGGCGGCTCCCTTCAATGCGATCGGCAATGTGTTCTCTAACCTTACGGCGTCGCAGGACACGCTTGACGAGCTTAAGAAGCAAAACGAGGAACTGACCTCTAAGGTTGCCGAGCTCTCCGAGGCTCAAAAGACCGCCGAGCGTCTGGAGGGGCTGGTCGGCCTCCAGTCGACCTACAACCTCAAATCAACCGCAGCTCGTATCGTCGGCGCTTCGGGCGATGCCTGGACCTCGACCGTCACCATCGACAAGGGTTCTGCCGACGGGCTTACCATCAACATGCCTGTGACGAGTTCTGCCGGTGTCATAGGCCAGATTATCGAGGTCTCGGCCAAGACGTCCACCGTGCGTCTGATTGGCGATGAGAGCTCGGGCGTGTCCGCCATGGTGCAGGACACGCGCGCCCAGGGCATGCTGCAGGGTCAGGCTGACGGTACGCTGCGTCTTGAGTATGTGAGCGTCGATTCCGACGTTAAGGTTGGCGACATCATCGTGACCTCGGGTATTGGCGGTGTGTTCCCCAAGGGTCTACCGCTCGGCACCGTCTCGTCGGTTGAGAAATCGGCTAACGACGTGTACTACACCATTGTGGTGCGCGCCCAGACGACGGCCGAGAATAACGAGGAAGTGCTGGTCATTACCTCGCTGACCGACGAACAGTCGGCCTCGGATGAGGACGTGAACACGGCCAACAGCACGCCGCAGGGAACGTCGCGCGATGCTGCGACCAAGACGAAGGACGAGAGCCCGGATGACGGTTCCGACACGTCCGAGACGACCGATTCCGGCTCGAGCGAATAGGGGGCATGTCCATGGATCTACACGAGCAGGGGATGAGCTCCCGCACGTTTGTAATCGCCGCCATCGTGTGCGTGCTGCTGCAGGCAGGCCTGGCACCGCAGATCTCCATTGCGGGCGGTCGCGTCAACTTTATGATTATCCTGGTGTGCCTAAGCGTGTTCTCGGGCGACCCGACCCGTGCCGTCGTATGCGGTTTTTGCAGCGGCTTGTTCTATGACCTTTCCGCTGCCGTGCCGGTGGGCGTTATGTCGCTCCTGCTGACCGTGGGTTGTTTTGCCCTGGTGCATAGCGCCGCCGGTCAGACGGGCGGTACCCCGAGTGCGCGCGGCATCACTGTGGGTGCCTTCGCGCTCGTTATTAATGTGATCTACAGCATCATCTTGCTGTTTATGGGTTTGGAGACGAGCTTTGTCGTGGCGATCTTCGGCCATGCGCTGCCGTCTTCGATCCTGACGGGTCTGGTTGCCATTCCGTTTTTGATGTCCGGCGTCGTGCCGCAGTCCGGTTATGGATTCTCGGCACGTGGCGGACGCCAGACGGGCATGCGCTTTAAGCCCAAGACCCGTAAGCTCAAATAGGGGAGGCCTGTAGATGTCTTCCCAGATGACGGTTATTATCGCCGGTATCGTGCTGGTTGTGGCCATCGTGGTCGCGCTGGTCATCATGCGTCGCGGCGATTCCCGTTTTACCTACGATACGCAGCATGGAACGGCCCCGCGCGCCACCGAGGGCGAGGGCAATACCGCGGCGACCGCCTTTAAGGGCCGCTTCTCCATCCTCACCACGGGTGTGGGCGCGATGTTCGCGGCGCTTGCCGTCAAGCTGTGGGGTATGCAGATGGTCTCGTCGGACTATTACGAAAAGCAGGCTAATAGCAATCAGACGCGCACCGTTACCACACCCGCTGTGCGCGGCCGCATCCTCGACCGCAATGGCGTGGCGCTTGTCCAGAACCGTCCCTCACTTGCTGTCGTGGCCTACCGCGACCTTGCCGAGGATGAGGTTCTGGTTCGCCATCTTGCCAACGTGCTCGGTATGCCCTACGTGGCGGTTCTGCGCAATATTCAGGACAATTCCGAGGGCGCCCAGAGCCTGCATACCATCGCGACGGACGTCCGTCGCTCTACGGTTGCCTATATTCAGGAGCACGCCGGCGAGTTTCCGGGCGTCAAGATTGCCGAGCGTACCGAGCGTCAGTACCCGTACGGCGAGACGGCCTGTCACATTTTGGGCTATACCGGCACCATTACCTCCGAGCAGCTCGAGGCCCAGAATAAGAAAACCTCTGGCGATGATGATGCTTCTGCTGGCCGGATTACGTACCAGTCGGGCGATATCGTGGGCCAGGCGGGTGTTGAGAGCTACTACGAAAACCTGCTGCAGGGTATTCGTGGCGAGCAGACCGTCAAGGTCGATGCCTCGGGCAATGTGACCGGTCAGGCCGGCGCCGTGCCCGCCAAGGCCGGCTCCGACATTAAGCTCACGCTCGACCTTAAGATCCAACAGGCCTGTGAGACGGCGCTGGCGAGCGCCATCGAGCTTGCCAAGACCACTGGCTACAGCAATGCCGGCAACGGCGCTGTGGTGTGTCTCGATCCCAACAATGGCGAGATCCTGGGTATGGCGAGCGAGCCCAAGTTCGATCCGTCCGTCTTTATCGGCGGCGTCTCAAATGACGTGTGGACCGAGCTCAATGACGACAAGGGTTCGCACCCGCTGCTCAACCGCGCCATTAGCGGACAGTACATGTCGGCCTCGACCATCAAGCCGCTCTCGGCACTGGCCGGTCTTGAGTTTGGAACCTATACCTCAACGCAGACAACCAACTGCACGGGCTATTGGACGGGCCTGGGCAAGGCTTGGGGCAAGCGCTGCTGGTTGACGTCTGGCCACGGCACCATGACGCTGCAGTCGGGTATCGCAAACTCGTGCGACCCCGTCTTCTACGACATGGGCAAGGCGTTCTTTTATGACGAGCAACATTCCGAGGGGCTGCAGGAGGTCTTTCGTCGCTGGGGTCTAGGCAAGACCTGCGGTATCGATCTGCCGAGTGAGGGCGCGGGCCGTATTCCCGATGCCGAGTGGAAAGAGTCGTACTTTACCGACGCCTCTGCCGAGGACCGCAAATGGAACGCCGGCGATATGACCAACATCGCTATTGGCCAGGGCGACATCCTGGTGACGCCCCTGCAGATGGCGTGCGCCTACATGGGCCTTGCCAACGGCGGCAAACAGTACGTGCCTCACGTGTTTTTGTCTGCCGTGTCGCGCGATGGCGACGGCGATGCCTATAAGTACAACGGCAAGGGCAAGAAGAAGCGCCTGGAGGCTAAGATCAACAGCGATTCGGATTTGACTCTTGTTCGCAACGGCATGCACGACGTGATATACACGGCATCGACGTCCCTGGCGGCTCACTTTGGCACCCTGACGCCGCAGGTATACGGCAAGTCGGGTACGGGCGAGAAAAGCGGCGAGGACGAATACGCGTGGTTCTGCGCCTATGCACCGGCCGATGATCCCAAGTATGTCATCGCTACTGTCCTGGAGCAGGGCGGCGGTGGCTCAGATACCGCGATGCATGTCGTGCGCGATGTGCTCGGCGTGATTTATGACGAGCCCGATACCTCTTCGGCCTCGGGCGATTCTTCGGTTCGATAGGAGGTTGCGATGGATTTTTCTCCGGCGGATCTGTTCCGTTCAACCAAGACCGGCTCTCGCAGCACCCTGGACCGCGTCAACAAGCAACTTTCGGCCTCGCGCGGCACGTTTCGCCAAAAGGTGCATATCGGTGTGCTGCTGGCTACCGTCGCGCTCGTTGCCTATGGCGCCATCATTATTTGGTCGGCGTCACAGTTTAAGGCCGACGCCTCATTCTCGCGCCACCTGCTGGGCATTGGCATTGGCGCGGTGCTTGCGGTGCTCGTCTGGCGTACCGATCTGCGCGGCATCTCTAACTTCTCGACGGCGCTGCTCGTCATTGACCTTATTGTGATCTTCTCGCCCAAGATTCCGGGTCTGTCCTATACAGGCGGTCTGGGCATGACGGGCTGGATCAAGATTCCCGGTATCGGCTTGACATTCCAGCCGGTTGAGCTTGCCAAGCTCATCACCATCTTCTTTATCGCCACGCTTGGCTCGCAGTATAACGGCCGCATCGATACCGTTCGCGACTACGTTAAGCTCTGCGGCATGCTGTCCATCCCGTTTTTGGCCGTCGTCGCCATGGGCGACCTGGGCTCGGGCCTGGTCGTGCTGGTCTCGGGCGCCATCGTCATCTGCATGAGCGGTGCGCGCCGCGAATGGGTGTTGTCGACCCTGGCCCTGCTCGTGGGCCTGGTGGCCCTCGTCCTGGCGCTCGATTCGGTCTTTGATTCGTTGCTCGGCCACGATGTGCTCATCAAGCAGTATCAGATGAACCGCCTGACGGTCTTTATCGACCCCGATAATGCCGATTCGGACGATGCCTACAACCTGCAGCAGTCGCTTATCGCCGTTGGCTCGGGCGGCTTCTTTGGTAAGGGTTTGGGCCATGCGACGCAGTCGGCCGGCGGCTTTCTGCCTGAGTTCCACACCGACTTTGTCTTCGCCTTCCTATCCGAGACCTTTGGCTTTTGCGGTTCCTTTTTGCTCCTGTTCCTCTACGTGCTGCTGATCTTTTCGACGATTCGCGTCGCCTTTAAGTGTGAGTCGCTGTTCTTGCGTCTTTCGTGTGTGGGCATCGTTGGCATGTGGGCGTTCCAGACCTTCGAAAACATCGGCATGTGCATTGGCATGATGCCGATTACCGGTATTCCGCTACCGTTTATTAGCTTCGGTTCGTCTTCGATGATGATTCAGCTGCTGACGGTGGGTATCGTACAATCCATATGGCGGCATCGTTCGGGCGCCGCGTAACCGCTGGAGGGGTTTGCTATGAAAATTCCCGTAGATAAGCTGACCCGCGCTTTTAAGATGGGCGCGTCCGTTAAGAAGGATTCCGATACGCCGGTGCGCGTCTCGGTCTATTTGGATTCGTCCGCCTCGCGCTTTCTGGCCGAGACGGTGCGTGACGCTTTTGTGCCGCAGACGACCTCGGGCATTGTGCGCGTCGAGCGTCTGGGGGAGGAGCGAATTGCTCCAAAGACCGATACCGATGTGGTGCTGGTGCTCTCGTGCGGCTCCGACCGCTTGGAGAGTGCCGTGCAGGAGCTCGTGATCGCCGGCGCGCCCGTGTGCGTGCTTGCCGAGTCAGCTGTGGAGGTGCCGTTTATCGAGGAGTCCACGCCCATGCTCGGCGTGGTGGCGGCAACCGATAAGACGTATCTGCTCGAGACGCTTGCCCGCTGGATTCTCGATCGCACCGAAAAGGAAACGGCTTTTGCGGCGAACTTTGCCTTCATGCGCATCGCGGCGGCCAATCGTATCATCACCTCGTGCGCGCTCACTAATATGGCGACCGGTGCGCTGGTGTTTTTGCCGGGCGCCGATTATCCCGTTATGGCGCTGGCGCAGGTGGGCATGCTCTTTGAGCTCGCTGCCGTCTTTGGACGCGGCATTAAGCCTGAGCGCGGCTACGAGGTCGCGGGCGTGCTTGTCGGCGGTCTTGTGATCCGCGCGGTCACCCGCGCGCTCGTCAAGCAGACGCCGCATATTGGGTTTGCCGTCAAGGCGCTCACTGCTGCCGCGGGCACCTATGGCATGGGCCGTGCGCTCGTTTCGCTCTACGAGCGCGATGTCGACTACAGCCGTGCCAACGAGGTGGTTACTGCCACGTTCTCCCGCGTTCGCGATCTGGTGACCACGGTCGCGGGCGCTACCCGTCCTATGGCGTCCTATCAGGACGCATCCGATCTCGCTGCTTAGGGGTTTTCCGTTGCGCGTTCCGTATCAAGACTGTTTTCATTTAATTGAGCCGTTGCTCGCCAAGGTCGAAAAGCCGAGCCGCTATATCGATCACGAGTGGGGCACGCTTTCCAAGGCCGATGCCGACTACCGTTGCTGCCTGATCTACCCGGATGTGTACGAGGTTGGTCTGCCTAACCAGGGCATCGCCATCCTCTACAACATCCTTAACCAGGCCGAGGGCATCTCCTGCGAGCGCGGCTATGTGCCGTGGCCTGATATGGGTGACGCCATGCGCGAGGCGGGCATTCCGCTGCTGTCGCTCGAGGGCGCAGCGCCGGTCGCTTCGTTTGATATCGTCGGCCTGCATGTGCCGCACGAGATGGCGGTGACGAACTTCCTCGAGGCACTCGACCTCGCTGGCATTCCGCTGTTAGCGGCCGACCGTACCGAGGACGACCCCATTATCATCGCCGGCGGCCCCTCGGTGTACAACCCCGAGCCGTACGCGGCCTTCTTCGATGCCATCCTCATCGGCGAGGGCGAGGAGTCGCTGCTCGAGGCCTGCCAGCTGCATCGTCGCCTGCGCGACGAAGGAGTCCCGCGCGCACAGATTGTTGAGCAGCTTGCATCCATTGCCGGCAACTACGTGCCGTCGCTCTATGAGGTTCGTCACGACGAGCCCTGTTCGCCGCATGGCTACACCGTGCCGCGTGAAGGCAAGAATGCGCCGACCGTGGTCTACAAGCGCGTCGTCGAGGATTTCGGCGCCACGAATCCGCTGTCGCAGTCGTGCGTACCCTATGCGCAGCTGGTCCACGACCGCCTGTCTATCGAGATCCTGCGCGGCTGCGCCCGCGGCTGTCGTTTTTGCCAGGCCGGCATGACGTATCGCCCAGTGCGCGAGCGCTCGGCCGACCAGATCGTCTCGTCGGTGATTCAGGGTCTGGAAAAGACCGGCTATGACGAGGTGTCGCTGACCTCGCTCTCCACGACTGACCACTCCTGCATTCGCGACGTGCTCGGCAGGCTCAACCGTCGCCTGGAGGATACGGGTATTCGCGTATCTATTCCGTCGCAGCGCCTGGATTCGTTTGGCGTGGATATGGCCGAGTCGGTCGCCGGCGAAAAGAAGGGCGGCCTGACGTTCGCGCCCGAGGCCGGCAGTCAGCGCATGCGTGACATCATTAACAAGAACGTGACCGAGGAGGACCTGGACCGTGCGGCCAAGGCGGCCTTCGAGGCCGGCTGGAACCGCATGAAGCTCTACTTTATGATGGGCCTTCCCGGTGAGCGCGACGAGGACATCGTAGCCATTGCCAATCTGGCCGATCACGTGCTGGAGCTCGGTCGTTCCGTGGTGCCCAAGGCTCGTCGCGGCTCGATTTCGGTATCCATCTCGGTTTCGGTCTTTATCCCCAAGGCTGCCACGCCGTTCCAGTGGTGCCCGCAGCTCGACTACGACGACGTCAAGCGTCGCCAGAAGCTGCTTATCACGAGCGTTCGCAACCGTGCCGTCCGCGTGCATTACCACGATGCCGAGACCTCGCTCATCGAGGCCGCGCTGTCCCGCGCCGGTCGTGACATGACGCCCGTCATCATCGATGCTTGGCGCTCGGGCTCTCGCTTTGACGCCTGGGTAGAGCATTTCTCGCTCGATAACTGGAAGGAAGCTGCTGCCAAAAACGGCATCGACCTCAATGAGCTCGTGCACCTGCCCTACGAGTTGGACTGGCGCCTGCCGTGGGAGCACGTGAGTCCCGGCTGCACGCGCGGCTTCCTCGAGCGCGAGTACCGTCGCTCGCTCGAGGGCGTCACGACTCCCGACTGCACCCGCACGTCGTGCACCGGCTGCGGGATCTGCCCCACGCTCCACGTCAAGAATGTATTGATGGGTGATCGCGCATGAGTGAGCGCCTGACCGACAACCCCATGCTCTTTAGACTTCGTGTTCGCTATGGCAAGCGCGACCGCCTTAAGTACCTGGGCCATCTCGAAGTAATCCATACCATTGAGCGCATCGTGCGCCGTGCGGGACTTCCCTATGCCGTCACGCAGGGCTTCTCTCCGCACATGCGCGTGGGCTTCTCTTCGGCGCTACCGGTTGGTACGTCGTCGACCTGCGAGTGGTATGACCTGTTTATGACCGAGTTCGTGGCGCTCGACGAGGCGTTTGGGCGCCTGGCTGCGGCGTCTCCGGCCGATCTGGCGCCCATCGAGGCGGCGTACATCGACGTGCGCACGCCGGCGTTGACGGCGCAGCTCACGCGCCTGTCGTATCGCATCGACCTGCACTTGGATCCCGAGGCGCCCGTAAGCCCCGACGAGGTGCGTCGTGCGATCGACACGCTGCGCGCGGACCATGGCATCGACTACGCGCGCGGCAAAAAGAGCAAGCGCTTGGATTTGGATCACACACTCGTGGGCTATGAGCTCACGGCGGGGGAGCGCCCGGACCATCTGGTGCTCATGCTCGACACCCATGCCGACAACGAGGGCTCCATGCGTCCGGAAATTTTGCTTTCCGCTGCTGATGTTTTGTTGCAGGGCTTGACCCCGGGCGTGGATGCACCTATTGTTTCCACCGGTATGCAAGACCTCGTGACCATCTGCTCCTACGATGTCGAGCGTCAGAATCAAGCATGCGAGGACGACGAGGGCCGACTCGTCAGCCCCATACCTGTGCGAACTTGTGGATTTGCTC
>USAX01000080.1 GCA_900552705.1 uncultured Collinsella sp.
CCACCACTCCACCCACCATATATTGCAAAACACCCCCCAATCATATGTTCGAAAACACAATATGTTGTGTTTACAGCAACGGCGGGATGCCACCTGTGGCACCCCGCCTTTCAACCTCAACCTTCAAGTTGACCTTGAGGCGATTTTTGCGTCCCTTTACATGCCGTTCACATCGCCCCCAAACTCCCCCACCCAAGGCACATGCGGCCCACCACCGCGACGACAAGTGGCAAAAAATGGGACGGGCCCCAGATTGCCCATGCGCGCGCAAAAGCACGCCGCGGCAATCTGGGGCCCGTCCCCAAATACCTATAGATATGCAGGCCAGCGATGTGTTAACGATGTGCCAGCGGGTGCGCCGCCAGATAGACCTCGGTCAGTTGCGTACGATCGACATGCGTGTAGACCTGCGTGGTCGATATATCGGCATGTCCCAAGATCTCCTGCAGCACACGCAGGTCGGCACCGCCCGCGAGCATGTGGGTGGCAAAGGAGTGGCGCAAGGTATGGGGATGGAGCCCCACCAGCCCCACCTGACGCCCATACCGCTCGCATATCGCATGCACGGCCTGGCGCGACAGGCGACGTCCGTTCTTATTTAAAAAGACCGCCGAGGTCTCGGTTCCGCGGGCATGGGCCGCCAAGCGAGAACGTCCCTCAGTTACATAGAGCGTCAGAGCTCGCGCCGCGCTTCCCACCAGTGGGGACAGGCGTTCCTTTGAGCCCTTACCGCGAACGAGCACAAAGCCATCGTCAATATGGATATCGCCCACATCGAGCCCAACCAGCTCACTCACACGCAAACCGCATCCGTAGAGCACTTCCAAGATGGCATGGTCGCGCAGTCCCATCTCGCCCTCGGGAAAGTCTTGATCGAGCAGTGCCGAGACATCCTCCACCGATAGATAGTCCGGCAAACGCTCAGCCTTTTTAGGAAGGCGCAACGCCGCTGTCGGGTTTTGGGCCACGGCCCCATCGCGCACCAAAAAGGCATGCAGGCCCTTCACGGCAGCAAGCGCACGCTCCACCGAGGCGTCGGAATAGCCTCCGTCGCGGCGATCGGCGACAAAGCCCTCCACGATCTGACGGGTCACCTCTTCAAAAGACACAATACCCGCCCGCTCCAGATAGGCGCAGTACGTCGTCATGTCACGACGGTAGGCCGCAATCGTGTTGCGCGCCAAGCCCCGCTCGACCGCGAGGTAATCGAGATACTCCCCCGCCGCCACGGCGAGCGACGAGGGAGTAGCTTCGGTATGTTCCTTATTCGCCGGCACCCTTAGTCCGTAGCGAGGTTCATGGGCGTCACCTGCAGGCGATCGACACCCTCGTGCTGACCGATCGAGGCACGCACGAACTCTCGGAACAGCGGCTGCGGATTAGTCGGACGGCTCTTGAACTCGGGGTGAGCCTGGGTTGCCACATACCACGGATGCACGTCGCGCGGCAGCTCGACCATCTCGACCAGGCGCTCGTCGGGCGACAGACCCGAGATAACCAAACCGGCGTCCTCAAGCTGGTCGCGGAAGGCGTTGTTGAACTCAAAGCGGTGACGGTGACGCTCGTAGACGAGTTCCTCGCCATATGCCTCGCGAGCAAGGGTATCGGCGGCGAGCTTGCACGGATAGGCGCCCAGGCGCATGGTGCCGCCCTTCTCGGTCACATCCTCCTGCGAGCTCATCAGATCGATGACGCTAAACGGGCCGTCCGGATCGAACTCAGAGGAGCTGGCGCCGGCAAGGCCGACGACGTTGCGGGCAAATTCGCACACGGCCACCTGCATACCCAGGCAAATGCCCAGATACGGAATTTTGTGCTCGCGGGCGAACTCGGCCGCGAGGATCTTGCCCTCCAGGGCGCGCTTGCCAAAGCCGCCGGGGACCAGGATGCCCGAGGCGTCGCCCAGAACCTCGGAGACGTTCTGCTCGTCGAGGCTCTCGCCATCGACCAGCTGCACGTCAACGTGGCGATCGTAGAACACGCCCGCGTGGTGCAGGGCCTCGATAACCGACAGGTAGGCATCGGGCAGCTGCGTATACTTGCCCACGACGGCGATCTTCACCTTGTCGGCGTGCTGGTTGGCATGGTTCTGCTTGCGCAGGAACTCGTTCCACTCACTCATGTCGCGCTCACGCGGATCGAGACCCAGACGCTCGCAAATGCGCAGGTCAAAGTCCTGCTCGGCGAGTAGCTGCGGAACGTCGTAGATGCTCGCGCAGTCCTCATTGGTAAAGACGCAGTCGGTGTCGACGTCGCAGAAGCTTGCGATCTTTCCGCGGATAGCGTCATCGATATGGTGGTCGGAGCGCAGCACGATGATATCGGGCTGGATGCCAAAGCTGCGGAGCTCCTTGACGGAATGCTGCGTGGGTTTGGTCTTGACCTCGTGGGCGGCGGCGATATAGGGAACGAGCGACACGTGGATGTAGCAGACGTTCTCGGGGCCGGCCTCCTTGCGGTACTGACGGATGGCCTCGACAAACGGTTGGGACTCGATGTCGCCGATCGTGCCGCCCAGCTCGGTGATGACTACATCGGAGCCGGTCTGCTCCTCGATGCGGCGGAACTTGTCCTTAATGGCATTGGTGACGTGCGGAATCACCTGGACGGTGCCGCCCAAAAAGTCACCGCGACGCTCGCGGGCAATCAGGCTCTTGTAAATGGCGCCCGTCGTAAAGTTAGAATCGCGGGTCAGGTTCTCGTCAATAAAGCGCTCGTAGTGGCCCAGGTCTAAATCGGACTCGTAGCCGTCCTCAGTCACAAAGACCTCGCCATGCTGGAACGGGCTCATGGTGCCGGGGTCGACGTTCAGATACGGGTCGGCCTTCTGCATCGTTACTTTGTAGCCACGCGACTTGAGCAGACGGCCCAGCGAGGCCGCGGTGATACCCTTGCCCAGGGACGAAACCACGCCACCGGTTACGAACACATGCTTGGTCATATTGAGTTACCTGCGCTTCCCGTAGAAGTTGTTTATCCACATCTTACGGGTCTTCATTGTAATACTCGCGCCGCGGACCGTTCGCAATTTTTCTCGTGTGCGATTGCATTTCTCAATCTTGAAACAAAACGCCGCCCGGTTTCCCAGGCGGCGTCGCTATGGCAAGGGTTACATGCTGCTATCGATCAGCAACCTCGTCCTCAAGCATTTCTTGAACGAGCATGCCGGTACGGACGCCCTCAAGATACCACTCGCCACGTTCGGTGAGGCAAATGCCATTTGCAAGCTGACCGCCGTCATCGCTATAACGCGAGACGACATCAATCATGCCTTCGGAATCCAAGCGATCGATTGCGGCGCGGGCACGATACGGCGAAACCCCCACGCGCTCGGCAAGCGTTTTGCGCGAGAAACCATACGGCCCGCCATTGTCTTCGGTTTGCTGGTCGATCTCCATCAACACCAGCACCTCGACACGCTTCATATCGTTGACACTCGCACGACCCTTGCCCGCCATGGCAGCCTCCTCAAACCGAGCACGAGCATCTAACGCGCCGTGCGCGACCGACACACCTCACGATGGCAGGTAATATCCATCATGCGGCATCCCGCTAAGGATGAAACAGTTACGGTTATTGTATACCGCTCAAATTGTTTCTAGGCAGGTAAACGACTATTTTTCGCCGAAATAGGCGCTTTATTGATCAAAAAGCCGTACCGGGCGCTAACCCGATACGGCCAAAATGCAATGCAATTACCGCGGTGCTTCAAACTTAGCGATGGAAGAAACCGCGGCGCTCAAACTTGGGCTCGCAGCACACGTTGATACCCAGTTTGCGCAGTACCGTCTCGTCCGTCGGCGAGATAATCACGCTAAAGAAGGCGTCGCAACCGCGCAGCTGCTCCAGGCCCGAAAGGACGCGAGCGGCCGTCTCACTCGTGGCCGAGGTGATCGACAGCGCCATAAGCGTCTCGTCGGTGTGGAGGCGCGGGTTTTTGCTGCCCAGGAAATGCGTCTTGAGCTTGCTAATGGGCTCGATCGCCTCATCGCTAATGACCTCGAGCTCAAGGTCGACGCCCGAGACATGCTTGAGGGCGTTCATAATGAGAGAACTTGCGGCGCCCAGGCGCGTGGAGGTCTTACCGGTCACCACGGAGCCATCGGGCATAACCATGGCACCCACGGGACCACCCGTCAGCTGCTCCCTGGTGAGGGCCGCCGAGCGCGCCGGTGAGTAGTTCTTATCGATGCCGGCTTTCTTCATAATAATCTTGAGACGGTCGACTTGCTCATCGCCCACGCCGGTACGGCGCACATTTTCGACCGCGGTAAAGTAGCGGCGGACGATCTCCATCTTGGAAGCGTCGCGGCAGGCATCGTCATCGGTGATGGCAAAGCCGACCATATTGACGCCCATGTCCGTAGGGCTCTGGTAGGGGCTCTTGCCCAGGATCTTTTCCATCAGGGCACGGACTACCGGGAAGGCCTCGACGTCGCGGTTGTAGTTGACCGTGGTCTTGTTGTAGGCCTCCAGGTGGAAGGAGTCGATGATGTTGGCGTCATCGAGGTCTGCCGTGGCGGCCTCGTAGGCAATATTGACCGGATGCGTAAGGGGCAGATTCCAAACCGGGAAGGTCTCGAATTTGGCATAGCCGGCGGCCGTGCCATGCTTGTGCTCGTGATAGAGCTGAGACAGGCAGGTGGCAAGCTTGCCCGAGCCAGGACCGGGGGCAGTGACCACAACGAGCGGTCGGGTGGTCTCGACAAACTCGTTCTTGCCATAGCCATCGTCGGACACGATCAGATCGACATCGTGCGGATACCCCTCGATGGGATAGTGCAGCTTGGCGGGAATACCGAGCGCGTTCAGGCGGTTGCGGAACACATCGGCAGCGGGCTGGCCGGCGTACTGGGTGATGACCACAGCCGCGACGGCAAAGCCGTTGCCGCGGAACAGGTCGACCAGGCGCAAAACGTCCTCGTCATAGGTAATGCCCAGGTCACCGCGAGCCTTGTTCTTCTCGATGTGGTTCGCGTTAATGGCGATGATGACCTCGACGTCGTCGGCTATGCTCTTGAGCATGCGAAACTTGCTGTCCGGCTCAAAACCCGGCAGCACGCGGCTCGCGTGATAGTCGTCAAACAGCTTGCCGCCAAACTCCAAATACAGCTTGCCGCCAAACTGCGAGATGCGCTCCTTAATATGAGCGGCCTGCAGCTCGATATACTTCGCGTTGTCGAAACCCTGGCGCATATATGGCTCCCGTCCCGTTTCCATTTAGTGTCTTAGGCGATTATAACGGAGCCTGCCCTCCCCGATGCCCAGGCCATCAACAGGCACCAACCAAACACGCCATCGATAAGTTGCGGTGAAATAGCTCCTGTTTAACCCCTCAAGACGGCCAAACAGGAACTATTCCACCGCAACTTCCCCTTTTTGGTTCAAACAAACCTGGCCTTTGTATCAATAATGGAAACGTCGCAGATTGAGCATAAGCCAGCGAAAGCCCACCAGAGTAGGCAAAGCGCCCTCTGCACCAACAATGGAAAGCGCCGCAGGCAGAGGACGGACAGCGAGCGCCGTCCAGAACGTACAAGTTGGCATGAAAAAGGCGAGGCATAGACCTTTTGGTCATGCCTTGCCTTTTGAATGACAAATTGTCGTTCTGGACGGCGCGTAGCGTCGACCGGTTCCGCGGTTTGGTAAAACCGCGGAACAAAAAGTCGCCCCCTCCCGCGCACGGAACGGGAGGAGGCTAAAGGTAGGAGTCTACCGGTGGGGTTACCCCACCGGACAGACGATGACCAGGTGATCCTTTACAGGATCGTCATGGTTTCCGTGGGGTACCCAAGGGGTACTTAGAGCATCACGCAGGCGACGGTCAGAATGATGGCGCAGACGACGGAGAGAGCGACGATGAGCTTGAGAGCAAACTTGAGCCAGGTCGTCCACTCGATCTTGGCCAGGGCAAGACCGCCCATGATGGCGCCGGAGGTCGGGGTGAACAGGTTCACGACGCCGATGGCGGCGGAGAAGATCATGACCATGACCTCGGGCGAGAAGCCGAGCTTAACAGCCAGCGGTCCCATGATGGGCATGGACACGGTAGCCATACCAGAGGTCGAGGGGATCAGGAAGGACAGGCCGAAGTAGACCAGGAAGCTCATGGGAGCGAAGATCACGCCGGACAGGCCAGCCAGAGCATTGGCGGCAGCGTCGAGGACGTAGACGTCGAGGCCGGTGCTAGCCATGAGGACGGAGATACCACGGGCAAGAGCGATGACGAGGACAACGGACATCATGTCGGCAGCGCCGGTGATGAAGGTGTTGACGATCTGCTTCTCGGAGAGGCCACCGATGATACCGATCAGGACAGCCATGAGGAAGAACCAGGTGGAAGCCTCGTCGAAGTACCACTGGCCAATGGGCAGGCCGGTGATCAGGGCAGACCAGCCCTGAACGATGGCGTTACCGTCGGCGTCATAGACAGCGCCAGCATCGAAGAAGTTGGCGACGCCCTCGTTGAGGTCGGCCAGCGGGATGAAGCCGACGATCATGACGACGAAGGTGAAGGCAAAGGCGATCAGAACACCCTTCTGACGACCGGTGAGCTTGACCTCCTTGTGAACCTCGGAAGCAGCCTTGCCGTGAGCCTCTTCGGCGTCCTTGAGCTCCTGCATCGAAAGGATGGTGGAACCCTTGTCAGCCTTGACCTTCTTGGCATAGCTCATGACGAAGAGGATGGACATAACAGTGGTAACAATCCACAGGACGGCACCGAGGCCGATGATGATGGACTGGTTGACCTCAATGCCAACGCCGGTCAGAGCGTCGACGGCAGCACCGACGGCGAACGGGTTAACCGTGGAGCCGAGGCAGCCGCAGCCAGCGCCGAGCAGGACGGTGGCAGCGCCGACCATAGGGTCGAAGCCAGCAGCCATCATGGTGGCGGCGAGCAGGGCGTAGAAGGGAACGGTCTCCTCGCACATACCATAGGTGGTACCACCGAGGGAGAAGATGAACATCAGCACGGGAATGAGCATGATCTCATTGCCCTTAAGCTTCTGCACCAGAACGGCAATGCCGTTGTCCAGGGCGCCGGTCTCGGTCATCATGCCGAGGAAGCCACCGAGGATCATAACGAAGAGGCAGACGGGCAGAGCGTCAGCGAAGCCCTTGACCGGGGCGGTGCAGAAATCGCTCAGGCGGGCAGCGGTAACCGCGCCACCGGACGTACCGGAGACGATAACGGTAACAACCGCGACGATTGCCAGCAGAGCAAGAAGAATGGTGAACGATGAAGGCATACCGCGCTTTTTCTTAGCGGTCTCAGTCATAGTTCTCATCCCCCCTTCATAAATCATTTACTGATCTCGCCCGAAGCGGCTCTTCCGTGCCGTGCATGTCGCTCGGTGCGAGATTTTTACCAGACAAAAGCGCTCGGGGTGCGCAGGAATGCACCCCGAGCGAGATGCTAGATGCTCTTACTTGAGCGTGGCGTACATGACAGCCTTGATGGTGTGCATGCGGTTCTCGGCCTCGTCGAAGACCTTGGAAGCGGGGCTCTCGAAGACCTCGTCGGTGACCTCCTGCTCGGTGATGCCGAACTGCTCGCACTTCTCGGCGCCAATGGTGGTGTTGGTGTCGTGGAAGCTGGGCAGGCAGTGCAGGAAGATGGCACCCGGGTTGGCCATAGCCATGACCTCGGAGGTGACACGATACGGGGTGAGCTGAGCGATGCGCTCGGCCCAGACCTCGTCAGGCTCGCCCATGGAGACCCACACGTCGGTGTAGATAACGTCGGCACCGGTGACGCCGTCCTTGACGTCGGTGGTCAGCTTGATGGTGCAGCCGTTGGCCTCGGCGATGGGCTTGCAGGCCTCGATGACGTCGTCAGCGGGCATGCACTCCTCGGGGCCGCAGGCCACGAAGTTCATGCCGAGCTTGGAGCAAACGACCATGAGAGAGCGAGCAACGTTGTTCTTGCAGTCACCCATGAAGACGAGGGTCTTGCCCTTGATGTCGTAGTTGAAGTTCTCCTGGACGGTCAGGATGTCGGCGAGCATCTGGGTGGGATGCCACTCAGTGGTCAGGCCGTTCCACACGGGCACGCCGGACTTAGCAGCGAGCTCCTCGACGTCGTCCTGGGCAAAGCCACGGAACTCGATGCCATCATACATGCGGCCGAGAACACGGGCGGTATCCTCGATGGACTCCTTCTTGCCCATCTGCGACGAACCCGGATCGAGGTAGGTGACGCCCATGCCCAGATCCATGCCGCCGACCTCGAAGGCGCAGCGGGTACGAGTGGAGGTCTTCTGGAAGAGCAGAACGATGTTCTTACCCTCGAGATAGCGGTGCGGAACGCCAGCGCGCTTCATATCCTTGAAGTTCTTGGAGAGCTTGAGCAGGTACTCGATCTCCTCGGTGGTGAGGTCGAGGAGCTTGAGGAAGCTACGGCCGGAGAGGTTAACACCCATGGTTCGTTTCCTTTCGAAGAAATGAATTACGTAAGTATTAGTGTCGCCCGTTTGACGGGCGAAACCGGTGCGGTTGTAGGGAGACCGCACCGGAAACGGAAAGACTTAGAGGTCCTCGCGCCAGAAGGGCATGCTCATGCAGCGCGGGCCGCCACGGCCGCGGGAGAGCTCGGCGGAGGGCACGACGAGAAGGTCCAGGCCCTCCTTGTACAGCACGTCGTTGGTGACGGT
>USAX01000081.1 GCA_900552705.1 uncultured Collinsella sp.
GCCTACGTCATCGACAACAACATGCAGCAGAGCGCCCTGGTCCGCGAGCCCGGCAAGTACAAGATTGCCGGCAAGCCCTTCGGCAGCAAGGAGCCCTACGGCATCGGCCTGCCGCTCGATTCCGACGGTGTCGCCTTTGTCAACGACTTCCTTAAGAAGATCGAGGATGACGGCACCTGGACCGAGCTGTGGCAGATCTGCATCGGCGACCGTACGGGCGACACCAATGTTCCCGAGCTGCCCGAGATCGGCGCCTAGGCAGCGAGCCTAGTAACGGCCGCTACGAAACCATACGGAAACGCACGATGTGCTTTATTGCGCTAAACTGTTTCCTCACTGAGTTGTCGGGGCTTCCGTACACACGGGAGCCCCTTTCCTTACCGGCGGGAGGTCCGCATGAGTCTCTCCGAGCTCTGGTCGCTCTATGGCCAGAACTATATCGACGCGCTGCTAGCAACCTGGGGCATGACGCTTGAGTCGTTTGCCATCGCCATGGTGCTGGCCGTCGCCGTCACCGTGATGCGCGTGTCGCCGCTCAAGCCGCTGCGCGTCTTTGGCGACCTGTATGTCCAGGTCTTCCGTAACATCCCCGGCATCGCGCTGCTCATTATCGTCGTCTACGCGCTGCCGCCGCTCAAGGTCGTCCTGCCCTACCGCACCTGCGTCATCGTCGCCACAGTGCTCTTGGGTTCTGCCTTTGGCTCCGAGAACTTTATGAGCGGCATCAACACCGTCGGTGTCGGCCAGGTGGAAGCCGCCCGCTCGCTGGGCATGAGCTTCAGCCGTATCCTCGCCAAGATCGTGATTCCGCAGGCGCTGCGCTCGAGCGTGCTGCCCATGACCAACCTCTTTATCGCCGTCATGCTCACCACCGCGCTCGGCAGTCAGGTGCCGCTTAAACCGCAGGAGCTCACCGGCGTGGTGAGCTACATCAACACGCGCTCGCTCGGCGGCGTCGCCGCGTTCTTCATCTCGGCGCTCGGCTACCTGGGCACGGCCTTTGTGGTGAGCCACATTGGCAACTATATCGATAAGAAGGTGAGGATCCTCCGATGAGCAAGCACTCCACCTCTGCGCTCACCATGCGCGATGCGCTCTACGAGGCTCCCGGCCCCAAGATGCGCGCCAAGATTCGCGTCGGCACCGCCATCTCACTTGTTGCCGTGGCCGCGCTCATCGCTCTGGTACTGCAGCGCTTTTATGTGACCGGCCAGCTTTCGGTCCATTACTGGTACTTCTTTACGCACCTCACCACCTGGAAGTTCCTGCTTGCCGGTTTTGAGGGCACGGTTAAGGTCGCGCTCACCGCCGGCGCCATCGCGCTGGTACTGGGCTTAGCCCTCATGCTCGGCCGTACCAGCGACATCAAGCCGCTGCAGCTGGTCTGCCGCGTGCTCACCGATTTCTTCCGTGGCGTGCCGAGCCTGCTGTTCATCTACTTCTTCTTTTTGGTGCTGCCTCAGTACAAGATTTCACTGCCGTCGTTTTGGATGCTCACGCTTCCCGTCGCGCTCGCTGCAGCCGGCGTACTTGCCGAGATCTTCCGCGCCGGCGTCAACGCCGTGCCGCGTGGTCAGGTCGAGGCAGCCCAGGCGCTCGGTCTCTCCAAGGCCAAAATCACCTTTAAAATCGTATTGCCCCAGGCGATTCGGTTTATCATTCCGTCGTTGATTTCGCAGCTCGTGGTCGTAGTCAAAGACACCACCGTCGCCTATGTGGTGAGCTACCCCGACCTCATGCAAAATGCCCGCGTGCTCATTACCAACTACGACGCCCTCGTGTCGGTCTACCTGGTGATCGCGGTCATCTACATCCTCATCAACGTCGCGATCAACAAGGCCGCTGTCTACGTTTCGCACAAGACCGGCGCGACGATCATCCGCTAACGCTTTTACCATTTCGAGTCATAAGGAGCCGAGCACCATGGCACAGAGCACCTCTTCCACCGGCAATCAGCCGCTGATCGAGCTCAGGCACGTCGATAAGCACTACGGCGACCTGCACGTTCTCAACGACATCAATCTCTCGGTCGACCGCGGCGAAGTCGTCGTGGTGATCGGCCCCTCGGGCTCGGGCAAGTCGACCATGTGCCGCACCATCAATCGCCTGGAAACCATCGACTCGGGCGAGATCCTCATCGAGGGCGAGCCCTTGCCGCAGGAAGGCAAAGACCTTGCCCGCATGCGTGCCGAGCTGGGCATGGTGTTCCAACAGTTCAACCTGTTTGCACATATGACGGTACTGCAGAACGTCATGCTGGGACCGGTCGATGTGCTGGGCGTATCCAAGGAGGAGGCTCGTGAGCGCGCCATGGACCTGCTGAGCCGCGTGGGCGTGGCCGAGCAGGCCGACAAGGTACCCGCACAGCTTTCGGGCGGCCAGCAGCAGCGCGTGGCCATCGCCCGTTCTCTTGCCATGCAGCCCAAGGCCATGCTCTTCGATGAGCCCACGAGTGCCCTTGACCCCGAGATGATCAATGAGGTGCTCGAGGTCATGGTGCGCTTGGCGCAGCAGGGCATGACGATGATCGTCATTACGCACGAGATGAACTTTGCCCGCCGCGTGGCCGACCGTGTCGTGTTTATGGCCGATGGCCAGATCGTGGAAACCGGCACGCCCGATGAGTTCTTCGACCATCCCCAGACCAAGCGCGCCCAGGACTTCCTCAACTCCATCAAGGGCCACTAACCAGCCACCCCGTGGGACAAATCCATCGGAAGTGTTGTCCCACGTCTCTCATGCGCCCTGTCACCTTTAGATTCGAAAGCAACACCTATGATCGGAACTCGCAGTTCATCGCCCTACACCCCACATGTCGACGTCGCCCCCGCCGACCGCCCACTCATCCTCGTCGCGCCGCGTTGGGAAGAGGCAAAGCCGTTTTTAAGCGAGACGCTCTCCCCCAACGAGGAGATTGCCAGCGTCTTTGTCGATGCCATCCTTGCCGCCGGCGGCCTGCCGCTGCAGATGTCCATCACCGAGGACATTGAGGTCATCCGCCATTACGTCGATATCGCCGACGGTATCGCTATTCCCGGCGGCCCGGATGTCAACCCCAAACGCTGGGGCGATGATCGACCCTACGACCCCACCCTCTGCTGCGAGATCCGCGATTGCTTTGAGTTTAAGCTGGTCGGCGAGGTGCTCCGCGCCAAAAAGCCGCTCTTTACCACCTGCCGTGGCACGCAGTTGCTCAACGTCGCCACTGGCGGCACCCTGTGCATGGACGTGCCGAGCCTGGGCGCTCGCGAGGGCCGCACGCAGTGGCGCCATACCCACGTGCTCAACGACCCCGTGCATCCCGTCGAGGTCGTGCCGGGCTCGCTGCTCGACCGCGCGCTTGGCGGCCACAGACTGATCCAGACCAACTCAGCACATCACTGCTGCGTCGATCGTCTGGGTAAAAGCACGCGCTTGGTCGCCAAGGCAACCGACGGTATTCCCGAGTGCATCGAGGTCGAAGGCCAACCATTCTGTCTAGGCGTGCAATGGCATCCCGAGTACACGTGGAAGACGCTCGAAACCGACTTTAACCTGTGGAAGTCGTTTGTCGAGGCGGCGGCAAAGGTAAAGCAGGCCCGCTAGCTCGCGAACCACTCAGGTTAAAGCCTCCTAAGCCGGGGGGGGGCGGACACCAGCTACGGTGCCCGCCCCCCCCTGTATTTGATATGCTCGGTATGATTATCCCTCACAAACAATCAGAGAAATCTCGACCGCAATCGGTCGACAGTAAAGCAAATGATAAAAACGCTTGCTACGTTTATGAGGCAGTCAATTAAAATCGAGATGCATTGACCATTCCCCAACGGGGTCATGCCGCAAATCCACATGAGCATCGAGGCTGGAAGCGGAAGCATGGAATTGGCCCCGATCTGTATGTAGATCGCTACGACGTTGACAAGCAACAGCATGCCAATCGGACCGAAGCCGGACCCAAAATAGGAAACAACGATTACGCAAGAAACCACGTATGCAAGGCAGGCAGCGGCAGCAAGAACAAGTCGATAGCAAAATACATGCAGGTTGAAATACTGCTGAGCATCCGAAACGATTGCGCAGTTAAGACAGTACAAAACGACACTCGACAGGACAAACGCGCCCAAAAGGGCAAAAGAAGATAGCACCACTCGCGCAACGATAGCGCACACACGCTTCCCTCCCCGAGCCTCCGACAACCCCCACGGTTCCTCGACAAAGCCCGAACTGACAAAGCACGGCACAATGCAAGCCGCGATGAACGGAAAGAACAATGCATGGGCCAACGGGGCTACGTTGAACAGCAGACCGCGAAAAACCTCTGCATTGCCAAATAGAAGGACATCCTCCGCCGATAGCCGAAGCGTCGGGTCTGGGAAAAAACCCAAGAAACTGTTCTCACGGAGGCTACAGAACCACATCGGGAAAGAATTAAGCTGCAATATCACCATGTACGCATAAATTACCAGGATTAAGGCGTACGCCCATTTGCTCACATGCTTCAATTCTGACTGGAGAAGTCTTTTAATCTGACGAGCCATTGAGCACACCCCCCAGCGCGAAAGCTCAAGAGAGCGTAAATCAATACCGATAGACAGCTGGCTGCCACGCCATATCCCAGAAGCGTCAGCTGCCCCATATCGCTATACCCAAGGGCACATCCGACTCCAAGGTACGGCCCCGGAAGGAAGAAGATCCATCGCAAGGATGGTATAGGTGCCTGAAGGAAGGCTCCGTAGAGCGTCAAGCTCATGACAAATCCAACTATCACCACGGCCCCGCTCAATACAGCGCTGCCCGTTATCCGACAGATGGTCACCGTCTCCAGCGCAACCGATATCACCAATACGGCGTTGACTACCATTGCAGGCAAAAATACAGTTAGTATGTTGTGCGAGTAGTTATGCCCTCCACGTATTATGGCTATTGCAAAAAGAAGAAGGCAAAGCGCGCTATACGCTGCGCCAATTATTAAAGCAGACGAAAATGCATGGGCTAGAGCCCCATAAAAGCGGTTGAGACCTCTTGCCGAAGAAATTCGGTGCCCCTCTTTATAGCCATGCTCCTGTAAAAGCACCAAACAAACGATGAGTGGAACGAACAGGGATGTACCGGCAAAAGCGCTGCGCGCAAGGGACTCATCAGGCGCAGAAGGATCGATTGCATTCCAGAGGAAACCAATATCCTCCCCACAAACGCCATAGCCAAAGACGAGCAACGTTGTTCCGTTTTTTAGAAAGATGCCGAAGAGAAGGCCGAACGCCAACATAAGCGCAAGACCAAACTTCGCCGGAAATATCCTGTGCAAACGCATCATATCTGCCTTTATGGGATGGATCGCCCGCTTCATAGCGAGACCGCCTTCATCAAGCGCCTGTAATACTCTTTTAGGGATGGCGCCTCATCCCTTATGACGTCCATCGATTCCTTTTTTAGCAGTTCACCGTCATGAAGAAACAGGCAGCTTGTTGCAACCGATGCCAGCTCATCCAAGTCGTGGCTAGAGATAAGCATGGTTTTGCCCTGCTCCCGATTCAATCGACCGATAAGGGCCCATATACTCTCGATGCCCAACGGATCCAATCCATTTGCCGGCTCATCGAAAATTAGTACGTCGGTGTCGCCCAATAAAGCCGTAGCTATATCCAGTCGCCGTTTCATTCCCAGAGAAAAACTGCTCACGCTCTTTTTCTCATCGACGTCCAGCCCGACCAGGCCCAAGACGCGAGGAACCTCACGTTTCTCATCGAGCCCCCATTCCGCACATCGGATCCGAAGATTCTCAGCCGCACTGAGAGATTGGTATGCTCCGCAAGAATCTGGCACATAGCCGACACGCGTCCGCATCAGGCTCAGCTCTTTTTTCGACTTGCCTCCAAAGAGCTCCACGCTCCCCGACGATGGCTCACAGAGGCCCAGCACTATTTTAATAAGCGTGCTTTTGCCCGCCCCGTTTGCACCAACAAGAGCGCAAAGCTCAGACTGATCCACCTCGAAGGAAACGTCATGCAAAACGCGCCGTTTCCCGTAGCGCTTTGACACCCTTGATAGCCTTATCGTTGATGCGTTCATTGGCCTCCCGTTCCGCTTGATAGCAAAACCGCTCATATCGTTCCTTCTTTACTTTATCGTTTTCCATAGTTGTTATTGTTTTTCGATAACTCATATTTGTCAAGATAATCTAAAAGAAAGAACCCGTGTTAGACACGGGTCCCTTCACGCTGATATTTCGTTTTAGTTGTTCGCCTTAAGCTACTCGTCGCTCAAATCGACAGCAAAGACTGATGTCGGAAGCGACGCCTCGTTGCCTCCGCCGTCCCGCATCTGCCTCACAACGTTTTTTGCACGCTCGACAATAAGCTCCTCAAGCTCTTTCTCGCTCACGCGCTGAATAATATCTCCCGGTTGACAATCAAGCTCATCACAGATATCGAGGAGCGTCTTTAGGCGAATAGCTTTTATCTTTCCGTTTCTAAGCTTTGAAATATTAGCCGGAGTATGCCCCGTCGCTCGAATCAGATCAGCACTGGTCTTTCCGGTCTTAAGCAGCTGCGTCTCAAGCTCGATGATGAGATAGCTCATGTTTCCTCCTACACAAGCTCGTCAGACTGCTCTTGGAGCAGCGAGGCATAACTCCAGATCGCCGAGATAAACAAACAGACAACTGCGCCGATAAACGACCCCGCATCAAAGGTAGCGCCTTGGCAAATCTCAATAACGAAGGAATGAGGCACAATGTAAAGCTCCAGTCCGCCAATGGTGAGATTGACCGATCCATAGGCACCAACAAGCGAAACCGCGGCGTTAACAGCAAAGGCAAGCGCGAGAACACGGATAAGCCGCACATGCGCCTTGGTAAAGGGCGAGACGCCCCGAGAGATGTTATGGCTGATTCCGCACAAAACGACAAGCGAAACACCCACGACGAGTGCCAGGCACAGCCCGCTTGGGATAACGATGCTCCCGCCATCGAGAAGCGTCACGACACCGAAAGAATCGACAGAAACAACGTTTGCAACCGCATACCAGATCACGTAAACAACCAACGCGGCAAAAGCGACGAGCATCCCTGCAAAAACGGCTGCCATGCAAAAACCAAGCTTCCTGATATTTTCGCCCGCCTTGGCCATACGCTGAACGCTGTTGGACATACACTCACCCTCATCGACTCTATCGTTATTCGAACAGTTTATCGAACAACGATATGGATTGCATGCGGAAAGCCCCGCCAGTGCGCATGGGCCATTCACTAATCAGAAGGGGTGAGAGTGGATTTTTGGACATGTATCGAACGAGAGTGGACAATCTCCCACTTTGAGGCCGCCACCGGGCCTAAAACGGGAGATTATCAACTCTCATAGTCATCAAAGCTCGCGAGCTCTTACTCGGCCGCCTCGCGCAAGGCCGACATCGTTGCCGCATATTGCTGCTGCAGCGCATGCATTCCCTCGCGAGCGCCGTCAACGGCATCGGCGCCGCGCAGCGCTTCGGTCACCACAACCGCCGGCTCGTACAGATTATCGAATCCCAGGTTCTGGCTCACGCCCTTGAGCGTGTGCGCTGCCATAAACGCACCTTCGGCGTCTCCTGCCGCCATGGCGGCCTCCAGCTTGCCCATGCTCTCGTCATCCAAAAACTTGAGGGCAAAGCGGGCAAGCATTTCCCCGCCCATCAGCCGAGCGCACGCGTCGTCATAATTAGCGCCGATCTTCTCATACGCCTCACGCATGGAAATCATGGGTTAAAAACTCCTTTGGTCAAACTAAATCGTGGGAAACGCGACAACGTCGGCGGGGCGTGCCAACGTCTCGGCAATACGGTCTTGCACCTCGAGCAGGCAGTCGAGCAACAGCGGGTTAAAGGTGCCGCACTTACCGTCCAGGATCATCTGGATCGCCTCCTTGTGCGGGATAGCATCCTTGTACACACGCACGCTCGTCAGTGCATCGTACACGTCAGCCACCGAAACCACCTGCGCGGCAATGGGAATTTCGTCGCCCTTAAGACCATCGGGATAACCCTTGCCGTCCCAGCGCTCGTGATGCCAACGCGCAATCTGGTACGCATATTCCATAAGCGCATTGCCGGCGTGATGGCTACCCAGCTCAAGCAGCATGTCGGCGCCGATCGTGGTATGCGTCTTCATAATCTCGAACTCCTCGGACGTAAGGCGTCCGGGCTTGTTGAGAATCGCATCGTCAATCGACATCTTGCCGATATCGTGCAGCGCCGAAGCCAGGGCGATCGTGGAGCGTTCCTCATTGTCGAGGGAGACCGTGCCGCTACGCTGGACCAGATAGCCAAGCAGCAGCTCGGTCAGCTTTTCGATGTTCGTAACGTGCCTACCGCTCTCGCCGTTGCGAAGCTCCATGACGCCGGCCATGATGTCGATGAGCATGCGACTGTTCTTGACGCGCTCGTTGTACTG
>USAX01000082.1 GCA_900552705.1 uncultured Collinsella sp.
ACCTGAAAGACCACCCCAATGCGGCGGTGGTCAATCTGGGCTGCGGGCTGGACAACACCGGCAGAACCTGCGACAACGGTAGATGCAAGATCTACAATCTGGACTTCCCGGATGTGATTGCCTTGCGACAGCAGCTACTGCCCGCCGGGGATCGAGAACAAAATATCCCCTGCGACCTGAAAGACACCGCATGGTTTAGCAAAATCGATGCCTCCCGCGGGGCGGTGTTCTTTGCCTCCGGGGTGTTCTATTACTTTCTGACCCAGCAGGTCCGGGAACTGGTGCGGGGGATGGCGGACGCTTTCCCCGGCGGTGTGCTGGTCTTTGATGCTGCCAATCGGACGGCAGTAAAGATGATCGCAAAAACATGGCTTAAGACTGCAAAAATCAAGGATGTGGGGGCATTTTTTGCGGTTTCGGATGCCGCCAAGGAAATCGGCACGTGGAACAGCCGTCTGCAGGTCACAAGTCGCGGCTATATGCTGGGTTACAACGATTTGAGAGACCCTTCTGTCAGCGGCTTTTTCCGGTTTCTCGCAAGGGTCGGTGACAACGGGATGAAAATGCAAATCGTGAAAATTAGATTTTAAAAGGCAAAAATGAAGCCCATTCACTTTGACGTTGAAGAAGACGGCTTTTACGGCACATATTGGGCGTGCAAGGACACACATACAGCAGCGGGCACGGATTCGATTGAAACCGTGCCCGCTATCTGACACTATATTATTTTATCGAACGTCTGTTCTATTCCCACTCGATGGTCGCGGGCGGCTTGGACGTGATGTCGTAGCACACGCGGTTGGCGCCGGGAACCTCGGCCACGATGCGGCCGGAGATGCGGGCCAGGACGTCGTAGGGCAGCTTGGCCCAGTCGGCGGTCATGGCATCGCTGGACTCGACGGCACGCAGGATAATTGGGCGCTGGTAGGTGCGCTCGTCGCCCATAACGCCGACGGACTTAATGTCGGGCAGGACGGCGAAATACTGCCAGCAGCTATGCTCGGAGTTGCGCTCGCCGGTCTGCTCAAACAGACGCTGGTTGTAGGCATCGAGCTCCTCGCGCACGATAGCGTCGGCGTTCTTGAGGATCTCGAGCTTCTCCTTGTCGACTGCGCCGATGATGCGGATGGCCAGACCCGGGCCCGGGAAAGGCTGGCGGAACACGATGTTACCCGGCAGGCCCAGCGCCAGACCAAGCGCACGGACCTCGTCCTTAAAGAAGTGGTCGAGCGGCTCGATGAGGTCGAAGTGCACGCCCTCGGGGAACGGGATCAGGTTGTGGTGGCTCTTGATGGTGGCCGTCTTGCCGCCCGTCTTGCGCGCACCGGACTCGATGATGTCGGGGTAGATGGTGCCCTGAGCCAGGTACTTGACCGGCTTGCCGTCGCACTCGAGCTGCTGCGCCACGGCGAAGAACTCTTTCCAGAACTGCGTGCCGATGATGCGGCGCTTTTCCTCGGGCTCGGTTACGCCAGCCAGGAGCTCGGCATAGCGGTCCTCGGCGTGGACATGGATAAAGTCGACATCAAACTGCTTGGTGAAGACCTCCTCCACCTGCTCGGGCTCGCCCTTGCGCAGCAGGCCGTGGTTGATGAACACGCAGGTCATCTGCTTGCCCACGGCGCGGGCGCCCAGGGCAGCCACGACGGAGGAGTCGACGCCGCCGGACAGGGCCAGAATCACGCGGTCGTCGCCGACCTTCTCGCGGAACTCGGCCGTCATGGTCTCGACCAGGTTGTCCATGCTCCAGTTGGGCTCCAGGCCGCAGATCTCAAACAGGAAGTTGCTCAGCAGCTGCTGACCGTACTCGGAGTGCTTGACCTCGGGGTGGAACTGCGTGGTGAAAATCTTGCGCTCGACGCACTCCATGGCGGCAACCGGGCATACGTCGGTGCTGGCGGTAACGGTAAAGCCCTCGGGCACCTCGGACACGGCGTCGCGATGGCTCATCCACACGGTCTGCTCCATGGGCGTGGAGTTAAAGAGCTTGGCGCCGGCAGTGCGCGTAATAGTGGCGCGGCCGTACTCGCCCACCTCGGAGTGCCCGACCTTGCCGCCGAGCGTCACGGCCGTGATCTGATGGCCGTAGCAGAAGCCCAGGACGGGAAGGCCCAGGTCAAAGATGGCAGGATCGATGGACGGAGCGTCCTCGGCGTACACGGAGGCCGGGCCGCCAGAAAGGATGAGCGCAGAGGCGTTCATCTCGCGAATCTCGTCGGCCGAAATGTCGCAGGGGACAATCTCGGAATACACGTTGAGGTCGCGGACGCGACGGGCAATGAGCTGACCGTACTGCGCACCAAAGTCGAGTACGAGGACCTTTGCGGAAGCATTTTGATCCATGGTTTCCCCCTCTTGTTGGCGGGGAGCCGCTGCCCGCCCGCGCGAATGAACGAAAATAACTTTCATAGTGTACACGTAACCAGCGGTTCTGCGCCCGTCATAGCCATCAGAGCACGGCAAACGCACGACCTGGGCCCCTATTTGACAGCAATTGGAGCGTTGCCAAACGTTACAGATGATGTAATACGTTTGAACATTGGACGCCCTGTGCCACAATACTGCCGAACGACTCCGCCTCTGTGGCGGCAAATACGATAGGAATACCAGCATGAAGCGCATCCTTCTCATCGCCACGGGCGGCACCATCGCATCGACCGAGGACGGCAACGGCCTCTCCCCCGCCCTGACCGGTGAGGAGCTCGCCCAGAGCGTCCCCGAGATCTCGGGCCTCTGCGAGCTCGACGTCGTGCAGCCCATGAACATCGACAGCACCAATATGCGCCCCAGTGACTGGATGCGTATCCGCGACGTCATCGTCGAGGGTTATGCCGACCACGACGGCTTCGTGATTCTGCACGGCACCGACACCATGAGCTACACCGCGGCGGCGCTTTCCTACCTGATTCAGGACAGCCCCAAGCCCATCGTACTCACCGGCTCGCAAAAGCCCATGGGCAATCCCTTTACCGACGCCAAGCTCAACCTGTACCAGAGCCTGCTCTATGCGCTCGACGAACACTCGCACGACGTCTCGATCGTGTTTGGCGGCGTAGCCATTGCCGGCACGCGTGCCCGCAAGCAGCGCACCATGAGCTTTAACGCGTTCATTAGCGTCAACTATCCGCCCATCGCCTATATCCGCAATGACCGCATCGTGCGCAACGGGCTTCACGGCACGCATCAGGGCGAAAACCCGGTGCGTTTCTACGACAGCATCGACCCGCGCGTATTTGTACTCAAGCTCACGCCCGGCGTGAACCCAGGCATTCTGGACGCCCTTGCCGATAGCTACGACGCTGTAATCCTTGAGACCTTTGGCATTGGCGGTATCCCCGAGTTTGGTGAGTCGGGCGAGTCGTTCCAAGAGGCAATTTTCCGCTGGGTCGATTCGGGCCGCACCGTCGTTATGACCACGCAGGTCCCCGAAGAGGGTCTCGATCTGGGCGTTTATGAGGTCGGCCGTGCTTACGCCGATCATCCGGGCATTCTGCGCGGCGACGATATGACAACCGAGACGCTCGTGGCCAAAACCATGTGGGCACTCGGCCAGTCACGCGATGCCGCCGAGATCCAGCGTCTGTTCTACAGCCAAGTCAACCACGACCGCATCCCGATGGCGTAATCCCTAAGGCAGTTCCACTTATCGCAGCCTCAAACGACAGGTGGTCCCCCTCAGGCCGTGCAAAAATCGGAGTATTCTGCAATTTCTCCGCCGGAGGCGCAGAATCGGCTGATTGTTAGACAAACTTTTAGGACGAACGGGCCGTCTAGTAACTATTTATTCCTCATTTTTATTTAGCGCGTGGATTAACTACTGTTAAAAAGGCAACGCCAGCCGCTCGGGCTACCATCTACGGCTGAACAGGTGCTGAATACTCGCGATTTTGCACATCGCAACCAGGGGGACCCGCCCAAAGAGCGTCAAATACAGCGGGGGAACGCCCTATTCGATACCCTCGAGTAGCTCTGACACCGTCATGCCAAGCGCGGGCGCAATTTTAAATAGAATCTCGAGCGTACTGTTTGCCGTTCCGTCCTCAATTCGGTCGAGATAAGGTCGGCTGATTCCGACCGCTAGGCAAAAATCGACCTTGGAAATACCAAGGGCCTTGCGCGTCCGCTCGACTCGCTCGCCAAGAATCTGTTTCGCATGTTCATTCATGCAGACGAGTTTGAAATGGAGCAAAACAAAAACGTAAACTATAGTTTACGTTTTGTCGAATATCCAGGAGTTTTCTATGTCGGCTTGCTCGATTTCAATGCGTCAGAGACCACATTGCGCAGACGGCGTGCAGCCCAAGCTTGTCGTCGTTGAGGCCGAATACCTTTCCCCTGACGAACGCACAGCCGCGACACTGCTATCGAGCCGTGTCGCGACCGCATTGCTCCCCAACCCAACGAAAGGCGAGCTCGCCGCTCAATGCCAGACGCACGGCTGTGCCCTTGCCCAGGCCGTTGTGATAGCAACCAGCCAACGCGGCCTGCCCCTTCTCTTAGAAGCCGGTATCGCGCTCACCCTTCGCGGCGCCGGATACGAAAACGAGGCCGCCGCCGATATGGTCTTTAAACCACGATCGAGCGGCGGCCTCGCAGCAGCCATTGAATATGCGTGCAGGCTCGTTGCCTAAAAGGACAGGCTAGAAACCAAAGCCAAAGCCCGTTCCGGTAATCGCCGAGTACATAAAGTAAACGTTGATCACGTTGAGGAATACACCCGTAATGCAGCCGTTTCGCAGGTAGCGCTCGCACACGATGCGCGCCATAGCGGCGGAGTCCTCATTGTTCTTGGCCTGGCGTCCCGCCGTAAAGTAGGTCGCCACGCTCAGCAGCAGGTTGAGTACCGGCAGCGCCAGCAGCTCGTAGCTCTTGCCCCAGCGCGTCACCTCGCCGGCCGCGTTAAACTTCGTTGCCACCTCGGGACCAATGTTGGGGAGAACAAACGCCGCAACTAACAGCGGAAGCACCGCAAGCACCAGCAGCGCGATGCCCATGTAGCCGGCTTTTTTGCCATATTTGAACATGTGCATTGTCCTTACACGTTGAAACGGAAGTGCACGACGTCGCCATCGGCCATGACATACTCTTTGCCCTCGATGCGCAGCTTGCCGGCAGCCTTGGCGCCCTGCTCGCCGCCGAGCTCGATATAGTCGTCATAGCCAATGACCTCGGCCTTAATAAAGCCGCGCTCAAAGTCGGTGTGAATGACGCCGGCGGCCTGCGGAGCGGTCGCACCCTGACGCACCGTCCAGGCCTTGACCTCCATCTCGCCGGCCGTAAAGAACGACTGCAGGCCAAGCAGCTTGTAGGCCGCCTGGGCGAGCACGTCCAGGCCGGGCTGCTCCAAGCCCAGGCTCTCCAGGTAATCGGCGGCATCCTCGGGATCGAGCTCAGAAAGCTCGGCCTCGATCTTGGCGCAGATGGGCAGCGGCTTGACGCCATCGATGGGTGCCAAGTCGTCGTCGAGCATATCCTCGTCCACATTGGCCACATACAGGATAGGCTTCATGGTGAGCAGGAACAGGCCCTTGGCGGCGGCACGCTCCTCGTCGGTCATCTCCATGGACGCGGCGCGCTTGCCCTCGTTGAGCCAGGCAAGCAGGCGCTTGGCGACCTCGAACTTGGGCATGAGCTCCTTGTCGCGCTTGGCCTCTTTCTCGAGCTTGGGCAGCTGCTTCTCGAGCGTGCCCATATCGGCCAGGATGAGCTCGGTCATGATGGTGTCGGCGTCACCTGCGGGATCGACGAACTCGCCCGTGCGGCCCACCTCGCGCATGACGTTGGGATCCTTAAAATAGCGCACGACCTCGCAAATGGCATCGGTCTCGCGGATGTTTGCCAAGAACTGATTGCCCAGGCCCTCGCCCTCGTTGGCGCCCTTCACCAGGCCCGCGATGTCGACAAACTCGACCGTAGCCGGCACAATGCGACCCGGGTTGACGATGTCGGCAAGCTTTTGTAGGCGGCTATCGGGCACGTCGACGATACCCACGTTGGGGTCGATCGTAGCGAACGGGTAGTTGGCGGCAAGGCCAGTCTTTTTGGTAAGCGCGGTGAACAGCGTCGACTTGCCTACGTTGGGCAGGCCCACGATACCGATGGAAAGGGACACGACAGCTCCTTTTGGTACAAGCATTTCAAACTGCATAAGTATAGCGCCGCCGCAGCATCTGGGCGAACCCGGACGCCACGGCGGCACGAATGAAGCAGAGATAGGGGTCGCTGACTAGTCCGCGAGCTTCTCCACCTGATCGAGCATCTTGTCGAGCTTGGCCTTCGCCTCGGCCTTGACCTTCTGGGCTTCTTCGTGGGCCTTCGCCTTCTGGGCGGCCTTTTCCTCGGCTTCGGGATCGACGACGACCAGATTGGACGCGTCGTGCTCAACCAACTTGAGCGCATGCTCAGGGCACACCTTGACGCAGGCACCACAGCCCAAGCAATACGTGGACTCCAACGCAAAGCGGCCGCTTCCCACCAGGTCACAGGCAAACGTGGGACACACGTTAACGCATTCGCCGCACGACGTGCACTTGTCAAAATCGCACTCCGGCGTGCTCACCTGCATGTTCTGGGCAAGCTCGGGGTGGTTTTGCAGCGTCGAGAGTACCAGCTGGCGCCCATGGGTGAGCGAACGGCGACGCTTGGTCGTCGTGGTACCGCACATGGTGTTGAGCGTGCGCTCCAGCTGGGTGATCTGATGGCGATGGGCTTTGAGCTTCTGCGTCACCGAAGCCAGTGCCGCCGTCGCCGGATTGAGTTTGGTCACGGTCAGGCCCGTGGTACGGGCGATCTTTTCCATGTACTCCTTGCGCTCGTACTCGCGGCGCTTATGGCACTTGAGGCTCTTGGGGTCGATCTCCAGACCCATGCCCGTGCCCGCCCATTCCTCGGCCTTCGCAATCGCCTCGCCCAGCATGTCCTCGCCACCGGTGTTGCGGCATTTATCGCACACGCCCAGCGGCAGGTACACACTCACGTTGGGATAGTCGGCAAGTACCGAGAACCAGGTCTCGGCCGTAATATCGCCCACGCAGGCAACGACGACCTCGTTTTCGCGCGGCATGCGCTTAAGGGCACGCGTGCAGGTGACGTAGGCGGTCTCGTGGCTCGTAGCCGCCGAGACGATGTCGTCATACAGGTTTTTGGGCGCCAGGCGCGGCGAGATGATCGCCTCGGTCGGGCAGGCGGCGGCGCACAGGCCGCACTTGCGGCAGGAGTCGAGGATCTCGATGGCGTCCTCCTCGACCTCGATGGCGTCCACCGGGCACACATCCATGCACGCGGTGCAGCCGGTCTTTTCGTTTTTACAAGTCAGGCACGGAATGGTGTTTCCGCGCGGGCGCTCCTTGTAGTCGGCGGGATTCCACTGCGGCGCCGACGGATCGAGTGCGTCGGTCACACCGCCAAGCGGGTTTTTAAGAAAGTCGAAACCCTTGCTGATCTCGATAATGTCATCAAACAGATCGTGTTCCTGCGCCATGCGCGGCCCCTCCCTGAGCAGTGCAAACAAGCAAGAGATAATGATACGCTATCGGCCCACGCCTCGGGCAAATTACACGCGGCGCATCTTTGCGGCAAATAGCCCATGGCCTATCGCCGCCCCGATTGCACAAGGTCGATCAAGCGCCAAGCTATGCCTCGCACATGAGCTGCGCGAGCTTTTGTTTGGTCACCTTGGCCTGCTCGTTTGCCATGTTGCGCTCGTTTCTAAAGACCGCATTTGCAACACTCTGCAGGTCGGCATCGGAAATCTCGCCGAGGCCCAGCTCCTCGAGCGTCGTCGGCAGACCAACGCGCTGGCAAAACTCGAGCACCTGATTAAGCTCGGGCGCACGCTCCAGACGCAGCTGAACCACCAGACCAAACGCCACGGCCTCGCCGTGCATGGCCTTGCACTCGGGCAGAATCGTCAGACCGTTGGCGATGGCATGCGCCAACGCCAAGCCACCGCTCTCAAAGCCAACACCCGAGAGCAGAATATTGCACTCGATCAGGCGTTCAACCGCTGGCGATGTACGCCCCTTTTTGAGATCGCGCTTGGCAGCGATACCGCACTCCATAAGTGTGTCATAGCAGGCACGAGCCGCAACCAAGGCCAAGTGTCCCGGCACGCCACCATGTTCGTTGGCGCCACGCGCCGCGACGCACGAACGCGCCTCGAAGTACGTTGCCAGCGCATCGCCCATACCGGCGACCGTCATACGCAGCGGGGCCGCCGCGACCACGTTGGTATCGACCACGACCAGGTCCGGATTCTTCTCGAGCATCAGGTAGCGATCGAACGACCCGTCCTCGTGATACAGCACCGAAATCGCGCTGCACGGACCGTCCATCGAAGCCGCCG
>USAX01000083.1 GCA_900552705.1 uncultured Collinsella sp.
AGGTCGGCCTCGTTCCTGCTCCGGTTAAAAAGCAGTATGGCCGTGAGCAGATTGCGCGTCTCATCGCCATTTGTATTTTTAAGCAGGTGCTGCCCATCGCTGCGGTTCAGGCGCTCTTTAATATTCAACGCTTAAGCTACGACGCTCCGACGGCTTTCGATTATGTAGTCGATCAACTTGAGGCATCGATTCGTGCAGCGTTTTCCGTCGAGCAGACTCCCGTGCCCGATACCGCACATCAGGTTACGCGCGAGTCGTTGCTCGTACGCAGTGCGGTATCGTCCTTCGTCTCGAAGGCATACCTGATGAGCTATCTAAAGTTCAATGGGTTTAATAGCTAACCGAGGTATAAGACGGGCGGGATAAAGGGCCACTGGCCCTTTATCCCGCCCGTTCGTTTGTCTAGTTGGGCATTATCGGCCCGAAGCCACGCCCATGCCGTAGCCGATAATGAGCCCGTGCATCTCGGCATAATATGAATCTAGCCCGTTGCAGGGCATGACAATCGTCTTGGAGCCGGGCCAGTGCTCGACAATGCGGTCGGCAAGCGCCTGGGCTCCAGCTTCGTTCTCAACGTGATCGATGATGACCTCGCCGCCCGTGAAACCTTCGGCTTCCATGGTGTCGATGATCTTGTTTAGCATCTTCTTTTCGCCACGCGTGTGCCCGACGAGTTCGATTTTACCGGCTTCACTCGCCGTGCCCAAAATGCGAATATTGAGCTTGTTGGCAATGACGCCGGCTGCCTTAGGGATACGTCCGGCTTTGGCGAGGTTTTCGTAATTGCACAAGCTGAAGAGGATTTTGCTGTTCTGTTCAAGGTTATCGAAGTATGCGCAAGCGTCCTCGAATGAGGCATCCGGATTGCTTGCAAGATAGCGGTCGAATAGCAAGAAAATGAGATCCATTTTGCCGCCAGCCGCGCGTGAATCGACAAGATGAATATTGCGGTCCGGTTCCTCGGCAAGAACCATATCGCGAGCCGTAGCTGCCGCATTGTAGCTGCCCGACACGCCCTCAGAGATCGGCATGCAGATGGTCTTGTCTGCCAATTTGAAGAGCTCGACCCACTCCCCTACGCTGGGACAAGCGCTCGAAGAAGCGTTCGTCTCCGCCTGAACAGCGCAGTTGAGCTCATGTACATCGAGCGAAAGGTCATCGACGAATTCACGCTCCCCCACTCGGATCTTAAGGGGTGCAAATGCAAAGGTGGTATGAGGTGCGGTTGGTTGCCAATCGCGAAGATTGCAGCTCGAATCGGAGATAAGTGCCCAGCTCATTGGGGGTCCTTTCTAATTGTTCCCCAACAATTATAGCCATCTTTTTGATTGATTGGATGGCTATCTAGTTTTGAATACTAGATAGCCATCCTGATTTTATGGCAAACGGTAGGGATAAAAAGAATGGGCCTCGTGACTCAAGATCGCGAGGCCCATGTTCGTTCGCTGTAGTAATAAATTAGTAGCGTACGAAGATGTAGTTGTTGTTCATACCGGCTGCGACGGAGCTGATGATGACGCCCGTTTTGTAGTCGGAAGCATGGATCATCTGACCATTACCGATATAGATGCCGGTATGGTAGGAGTTAACCACAACATCGCCGGGTTGCGGATCGGACACACGGGTCCAACCCATGAAGTCGACCGTGGTGCCCAGACGGCAGTAGCGTCCCGTGAGGCAATAGCTTACAAAACCGGAGCAGTCAAAGCTGTTCGGCCCAATGCCACCCCAAGAGTAAGCGTATCCGAGTTTGCTATAGGCACGCGAAACAACGGAACCGCCGTCAACGGACTGGCTCGGTGCGGAAGGCGTCGGAGCCGGAGCCGGAGCGGGCGTCGGGGGCTGCGGAGCGGGCGCGGGCGTGTTTCCGCCGTCGTTGGTCGTACCGCCACCCTTGTTGGTGTTCTCGGTCGTACCGGCGGTGTCGTTACTCACCGTGGCCTTTTCGGCGGTGCTGGCGTTTATACCAGCCTGCAGCGCGGCGTTGGCCTCGGCCTCGGCAGCAAGCTCGGCCTGCAGCTGTGAATCCAGGGAGTTCACGACGCTCTGGGCCTCAGCCTGCTGGGCATTGAGCTCGTCGACCTTCTTTTGCGTCGCGGCGACGTTCTTCTCCTGCTCGGCCTGCTTATCGGTGAGCTGCTGCTTAAGGTCCTTGACCTCCTGAATGGTTTGGGCCTGCTTGTCGGACACCTTGCCGTAGTAGAAGAGACGGTTGAGCATATCGCTCAGGTCATCGACGCCCGTCAAAACCTGAAGCAGGCTCAGACCGCCGGTTTTGTACTCGCCGGCGACATAGGTCGAGAGCTTGGCCTGGCCTTCGGCGATCTCCTGCTGCTTTTGCGTGATCTCGCCTGCAGTCTGATCAAGCTCCTGCGTCTGTGCGGAGAGTTCATCGTGAATTTGCTGGGTTTGCGTGCCGATCTGCTCGAGCTTGGTACGGGCAGCGGCAAGGTCGGATGCGGTATCGGCGTAGGCCGGAGCCACGAGGCCCAGGCCCAAAACACAAGCGAGGGTTGCCGTAGCAGCGCAGCGTGCCATGTTTCCGTGCGTGTTTGCTGTGCGCATGTAGCTTCCTTTCCGGTATCTAAGGGTAGCGGCTAGTCCACCGTCACCAGGCTAAAGAGCTCCACATCGTCATCAGACGGCGTGAGCTTCTCGCGCGGGTTGAGAAACGCAAGCTCAAGGATACACCCGTAGCCCACAAGCTTTGCTCCCATATCTCGCACAAGTTTACCTGTTGCCTCGACGGTTCCGCCCGTCGCGACCAAGTCGTCCAGAATCAACACGGTATCTTTAGAGGTAATGGCATCGGCATGGATCTCGATAGAGTCGGTGCCGTATTCGAGCTCATAGCTCTGGCTCACCGTCTTGCGGGGTAGCTTGCCCGGTTTACGTGCGGGAACAAAGCCGGCGCCCAGAGCGACGGCCACGGGAACGCCCACCATAAAGCCGCGAGCCTCGGGACCCACGACCTTGGTGATTCCCATGTCGGCAAAGTGCTCGGCGAGGGCATCGGTCATGGCTTTGAGCGCCTCGGGGTTGCCAAAGAGCGGCGTGATGTCTTTAAAGATGACTCCGGGCTCGGGATAGTCGGGGATGTCGACGATTTGAGATTCGAAGTCGTACATTGCATGACCTTTCAATGGGTTGCCGGATAAGCGGCAGCGGTTATTTGCCCGCCGTGGCGGTGCCGGAGTGCGAAGGGGCGACGACCTTGAGCGGCTTTACGAGAGAATCCTCGTGCGAAGCCGGCGCGGCAGTTTCTTCGTTTTTGGCCTTGGTGGACTCGGAGCGAGCGATTTCCTCATCGAGTGCATCGATGTCGGCGTCCTCGACCACGGCGTTGAGCGACTCAAAAACGCGGTTCTTGAGCAGCGCAGTGTGCACGCCTTCCGTCAGGTCGTGAAGCTTCTTAAACGCACGCTCAAGCTTGGCGTCGCGCTCGTCATCGGAGGTATCCATTCCGAGCATGCTCACGAGCACCTGCTCAAACATCGAGGACTCGCGGTTGGCGGAAGACACGTACTGACGCAGGTTGCGCGGCTCGATATGGAAGCGCGACAGCTCGGAGCAGTAACGGATGATCGGAAAATCGCGACTATCGACAAGCTCGCGATTCTGCGGACTCTTGATGATGCGAATGAGGTCGTTCTCGGCGAGCGATCGGATAAACGAGATCTCGACGCCTAGCATATCGGGAATGGTCTCGATGGGATGCAGCTTTTGCTTAGTCTCCTTGGGCTCCGTCTTGAGTGGAACATCGGACAGTAAGCCCACCTCGTAGGCGAGCGTTGACAGGTCCGTGGCGTTTTCCAAGCGCTGCTTAATCACGTTGAGCGGCATATAGCGGGTCTTCTGCAGGTGCAGGATGACCTCCAGGCGGTCAACGTCCTCCTTGGAGTACTGACGGTATCCCTTAGGCGTACGATGAGGGGTAATGAGCCCCTCATCCTCTAGAAATCTAATTTTTGAGTTCGAAAGATCGGGGTATGCGCCTCGAAGTAGGTTGACGACTTGGCCGATACTCAGATAGTTGCGTTCGGCCATGCCCTACTCACCGGTTTCGATGCGCTCCGGCGTGCTCTCGTGGTAGATGAGCGTAAACGTACCGATCTGAACGGAAGAACCGTCGTGCAGCGGGGCCGCGTTGACAATGGCACCGTCGACCCAGGTGCCATTGAGCGAGCCAAGATCCTCAATGCGGGCGCCGAGGCCCTCGCGAATAATGCGCGCGTGGCTGCGCGAAACGGTCATGTCATTGAGGAAGATGCCGTTCGCAGGATCGCGGCCGATGGTGGTCACGTCGTCCTCGAGTTCAAAGGCGGCACCAGTCTGCGGACCCTTGACGATGGACAGAACGGGTGCGGTGATGCGCACGTTGGCCATGAGGTCGGGAACGGTGACGTCGCTTGAAGGCACGCGGAATACGCAGGTAGCGTCAGCAGTCTTATCATTCTGAGGCATATTGTTAACCATGTTGTCCATGACAACCCCTAACTTATCGCGGACGTGCCGCAAATAATGAACCGTACGTAATCATACCCCAACGAATCAGTCTTCGATTTCAGGGTTCAGAAAGTCGATGTCCTCGTCCTCGGGATGCGCGAGAGCCTGTTTAATGGCCACTCCGCCCTTAATGGAATAGATGACAGCCGTGAGCATGGAGAAGATCACGCCGCCGTACACAAAGAAGATGCCGAGGGGCACCGAGCTTCCGTTGAGGCCCGGGAAGGCCGTAAGGGTTGAAGGTAAAAGATGCAGGCCGTCAATAACGGGGAACCCGAGCAGCATGAGCGAGAAGCCGGTCATGAGCAGTGCAGTGGCAATCTTTCCGGGAAAGACGACATCGATGGGGCGACGGTGATAATGACGCACGATAAGCGTGCCGATGCCCAGATAGATGTCGCGGCCAATAATGAGCACGCAGACCCAGATGGGCAGCTCTCCGCGGACCACCAGCCCAAGTACGCCGGTGAACAGCAGCGCACGGTCGCAGATGGGATCCATGACCTTACCGAGCCACGAGACCGTCTTGGTCATGCGGGCGATCTGACCGTCCATCCAGTCGGTAGAGGCGGCAACGGCGTAGATAACGATGGCGATGACGCGGTTGTTATCCGTCACAAACAGGTACAGAAATACCAGGGTGAGGATCAGGCGCGTAAAGGTGATGAAATTGGAGATCGTAAAGATCTTATTCGACGGGTAATCGGAAGTGCCGATAAGCTCCTTTTTGATCTTCTTTTTGATGCCCACAGGACTCCCCCGCTGGTTAATGACAAAACTTTCGCTACTATACCCGTTCCGGCGATGTCTATCCAGCGTAAGCATAGAGAGTCCAGACATATGGAGGATGCTACTTGGTTGTGCGGGATTCTGCATTTGTGTACATCAGCCTCTAAATATGACAATTTTCGGCATCTTTGATGGCTGATGTACACGTTTTGATTCGGTGATTACATCGATCGGGAAAGTTGTTGCCTTAAGCAAATTAATCATGATGTGCGGGTCGAGAAGGGCTGGCGCCAAAAGAGCCCAACGGCCGTTACAGCTTCGTTAGAAACGCGCCCCACCATGGATGGTGAACCCGAAAGGTAAGGCGCGCGGGCACGGCGACTCGGCCCGCGCGCCCGGAAGAGAAAGGATAAACCCATGGGTTACATGCTCGAGACGTGCGGGCTCACCAAGCGCTTCGGCCGCGGCGACCAGGCGCAGGACGCCGTGGCCGACGTGAGCCTTCATATCCGCGAGGGCGAGGTGTACGGGCTGCTCGGTCCCAACGGCGCCGGCAAGTCGACAACGCTCAAGATGATCTGCGGGATGCTGCGGCCGACGGCCGGGGAGATCCTCTTTGCCGGGCACGCCTGGCGCCGCGAGGACCTCTACGCAATCGGCAGCCTCATCGAGGAGGCGCCGCTCTACCCCAACCTCACCGCGCGCGAGAACCTGCGCGTGCGCACCACGCTGCTGGGCCTTCCCGAGAGCCGCATAGATGAGGTGCTCGCCGCCGTGGACCTCGCGGACACCGGGAAGAAGCGCGCCGGGCGCTTCTCGATGGGCATGCGGCAGCGCCTGGGGCTCGCGCTGGCGCTGATCGCCCGGCCACGCCTGCTCGTGCTCGACGAGCCCACCAATGGCCTCGACCCCATCGGCATCGAGGAGCTGCGCGACCAGATCCGCGGCTTCGCGGCGGCGGGTACGACGGTGATCGTCTCGAGCCACATCCTCTCCGAGGTGCAGCAGATGGCGGACACCATCGGCATCATCTGCGGGGGGCGCCTTGCCTACGAGGATGCGCTTCGTCCCGGGCAGGACCTCGAGGAACTCTTCATGAGTTTCTGCCGGGAAGGGCGACGAGCGCGCGGGGAGGTGGCGGCATGACGGGCGAGAAAGGCGGCCTGCTCGCGGCCCTGCGCGCCGAGGCCCTGAAGTCGCGCCACGCGGCACCGGTTCGCCTGGCCGTGCTCATGGCGCTGCCGATGCCGCTGCTTGGCGCGATGCCCTACCGGGGCGTGCAGCTCTTCAGCGCGTGGGACTACTGGTACGCGCCCTTCCTGCCCGCGTCTCCCTCGCTCGCGGTGCCGTGCGTCGCGCGGGCGGCCGCTGGCACGCGGATGCGGGGGCTTCTGGGCCTGGGCTTCCCGCTCGGGCGCGCCTGGTGGGCCAAGGCGCTCTGGTGCCTCGCGCTCTGCACGCTCTCGAACCTCGTGGTCTTCGGCATCTACCTCGCGGGATCGGCGTTCTCCTCGCAGGGCCTCACGGCCGCGGGCACGCTCACGATGCTCCTCTGCGCGCTCGTCAACACGGTGACCGCGGCGTGGATGATCCCCGCAGGGCTCTTCCTCACGGCGCGGTTCGGCATGCTCGCGGGCATCTTCTGCCCGCTCGCCGCGCAACTCGTAGGTGGGTTCGCCTGGTCGTTGGTGCCGCTGCCGCAGCTCTTTCCGCCGTCGGCGAACATGGTCATCCCCACGAGCTTCATCCCCGTGCTGCCGAGCGGCGAGCCGCTCGCGGCGGACATGGCGCTCGGCGAGGCGCTCGCGTCGGACGGCATGCTCACACTGGCGGGCCTTGCGGTCTGCGCGCTCGCGTTCGCCGCGCTCACGGCGGCGGGCGCGGCCTGGTTCGCGCGCTCCGAGGAGAGGTGATGGCCATGACACGACTCTCCGACCCGATGCCGCGCATGACTCTCCCGCGGGCCCTGCTCTCCGAGGCCCTGCGCCTGGCGCGCTCCCCGCTCACGGCGGTGCACCTCGTCTGCGGCTTGGCAGCCGGTCTTGCCTGCGGCGAGTACTTCTCCGTAACCCGATGGGACCCGGCGCTGGGCGCGGACGCCTACGCCCAGTTCCTCGGCGCTCTCATGCCGCTCATGTCCGCCATCGTCTGCGGGCTCGCTGTGGACGAGGAGCGCGCTGCCGGGCGCCTCGCCAACCTCACGGCGGTCCCCTCGCGCGGGCGCGCCGTCGCGGCGAAGCTGCTCGCCCTTGCGGCGCTCGGCGCGGGCGCGCTGGCCGTGGCGCTCGGCGTGTTCGGGGCCGTGCTCGCCGTCGCCGGGCGCCTGCCGCTCGGGCCCACTCCGCTTGCGGCCGCCTGGGCGGGCATCGTGCTGGGCAGCCTGCCCCTCTACGCGCTGGGGCTCGGCGTGGCCCTGCGCCTCGGCCGCAACGCCGTCATCGGCGCCGGCGCGGCGGGGATGCTCCTCGCGTTCTTCTCGGTGGGCGGACTTGCGCACGGTCTCATGACCGGCGAGCTCACCGGTGCCCTGGCGACGCCCCTGAGCTGGGTGCCGCTCGCCTGGCCCGCGCGCTTGGGGTCGCTCGGGGTGGAGGCCTTCATCGACGCCGTACGCGCGGCGGGCCCACTCCTCACGACTGCGCTCGCTGGCCTCGTGCTCACCCTGGCAGCCGCCGCCGTCCTTCTCGCCTGGTTCTGCCGCTTCGAGGACGGGAGGGCAGATGCGTAGGAGGCCGCTCGCCGCCGTGCTCGCCCTCCTCTCCGCAGCGCTCGTCCTGGGCAGGAATGCCCTGCTCGACGCCGGCTGGGGGGGTCGGCGCTGCGCTCGATCGCCGACCGCGTGCTGCCCAACCTTGAGATCGCCATGTGGGCGCTGTTAGCGTCAATATATTTTTCACCATTTTCACCAACGTATTTTCGCCAATCGCGCCAACGCGGATGCGCCGGATTCGCTTACGCGGATGCGCCGCTTTCGGCGTCTAGGCTCCCTCCTCCTTCCCG
>USAX01000084.1 GCA_900552705.1 uncultured Collinsella sp.
GGGGAGGGCAGCGACGCGCCGCACATAAAGACCATGCGGCTGATCTGCGACTTGCCCATAAACGGCATGATGCCCGCGGTAATGGGCACAGTGATGCCGGCCTTGTCGGCAAGCTCGCGGAAGCGATAGAAGCACTCGTTATCAAAGAAGAGCTGTGTCACAAAGAAGCTTGCGCCGGCATCTTGCTTTTGCTTGAGGTGCTCGACCGAGAGGTTGAGATCCTCGCAGGCAATGTGGCCCTCGGGGTAGGCTGCGGCGCCCACGCAAAAGCCGGCGTCGACGAGCTCGGGGATGAGGTCGCGGGCGTAGGCGTAGTCGGAGGCGGGCTTGTTGTCCTCGGTCGCACCGGCAGGGAGATCGCCACGCAGGGCCAGGATGTTTTCCACGCCGGCGGTGCGGTACTCATCGATCTTGGCGGCGATATCGGCGTGGGTACGGCCCACACAGGTGAGGTGCGCCACCGAGGGCGTGTCGAATTCGCTCGAAATCATATGCGCGATGGGGGCGGTGGTGGCACCGTTGCCCGAGCCGCCAGCGGAACAAGTGACCGAGACAAAGCTCGGCGAAAGCTTGCACAGATTGCCCGCCACTTCGCGAGCCGTATCGAGGGTAAGCTCACCCTTGGGCGGGAACATCTCAAACGAAACGGGTGCAGTGCCCTGGGATGCTGCCTGCTTAAAAACCTCGTCGACGCGCATATCGTGCTCCTTTAGATATTTAGTGCGATGTATTGTAAGGATTCTACAGCACCACTACGCCACGGTGGAGTTTTACTCGCTATTTGGGAATAGCAATCGAAGATGCTTCGCTATCGGCATTTCCTATAACAACGTAGCTCATTTGGGATGGGGCTTTTTCCCATCAACCAGGTACCTGGGGCAGTTCATTTTTGGACGGGGCTTTTGGTTGGTATTGCGAGCGCTGTCTGGTGCGGTTAGAGCGGTCCCGTTTCCCTGAGCCGGCTCGGGCTACGCGGTTGCGTGCTCCGAGGATGCGAGGTGCGCCATGACCAAGCGTACGCTCAAGAACCGCGCCGTCGATACGCAGCAGGTATCCGCCGAGCGGGAAGGTTGCTGTAAGCCTAATTGGCCAGGCTGGCGAGCGCGTCGACGAAGGCTTCGTATGACGTGCATTCCAAAAGTCGGCGTATGTTGGCGGGTTCGATGAGAGAGCCCGCCACGCGGTCGAATACCGTGTTGAACGACGAGCGCTCCGCCGGGCTAAAGCACAGCATGAGAACGAGGTTGACCTGCGTATCCTGCCATTGGATGGGCTTTTTGGAGATGAGCACGGAAATGCGGGAATGCTTGCCGACGAGTCCCACGGTATGGGGCATGGCAAATGCCCCCATGGCAGTCGAGGACATTTCCTCGCGTTCAAACACCTTGTCGATATAGGACCTATCTGCAAAACCGCTGTCGACCAGGCCGCGCCCCATGTGTTCGATGCAGGCGGCGCGGTCGGAAAGATCGTCCCGAACCTCAAAGAGCACAGGATCGATAAGCTCGTGCAGCAGGTCTTTGAACGCGGAGCGCTTACGTGCGTCCAAGATGCCCTCGATCTTGCTTCTGAGGTTTGCGATGTCGGTGCTTGAGGGCACGGGGGCGATCTGGAGCGTTGGGACTTGGAGCACGCTCTGGATGGGCGAGATGCAGATGACGAGGTCGTCGGGGCAGTCCGTGAGCTCCGCCTCGTCTGTCGCGATGCGCGTGATCATGAGCTGCTCGCCAAAGCGCCCAGCGAGCTGTTCGACGAGGCGTGGCCCCATATCGTAATAGGAGGGGCAGAAAATGGTTGCCTTTGCCTTGGCGTCAGCTTCGCGCTGGGTGCCGACGGCGCTGCCAAGGTGCAGGGCGATATACGCGATCTCGTCATCGTTGATCGTGACGCCAAGATCGTTGGTGATGGTCGATGCGAGTGCGACGGCGGCATCGTAGATAAGGGGGCAACCGGTTTTGACGCTTTCGGTAAGCGGGTTGCGCGAGGGCTTTTGGGTGCGCGCCCGGACAAGGAGACCTCGCACATGCAGGCCAAAGCGCACAAGAAAGCCCCGATCAGAAAGGTCGATGCCATAGAGTTCATTGAATTGCGCGGCGAGCTTTTCGACGAGCGCCATGCAGTCCGTGCCGATAAGCTCCGCAAGGTTGCTTTCGGTTGCCGAACGGTAGTCGATATCGGTCGAACGCGCCATGATGAGCAGGGTGAGCTCGCGAAGCTCTTCTGCGGGAAACTCAATCGAGAGGGAAGCCCCCAGGGCGTCCGCGAGCTCGCAGGCGATGGTGCGGTCCTCCTCCGGTAGGTCCGCGGTATCGCCGGCATCGAGACTTTCGGACCTGCGGATGCGATCGATTGAGATTGCGAGGTGCAGCAGCAGGTCCGAGAGCGCATAGTCGTTGATAAAGCGATGGTGGCGATAGAGCGTGTCGCTCACCAGCTGTTGAACGGACTTGATGTCGATATCGGGAAAGGCCCGTGAGAGCGCGCCGGTACCCATGAAGCCGTTGTTTGTCTCTTGCCGAAGCATGCCCGAGAGGAGCTTGCGCTTGTTGCGCTCCGTTCCGTTGAGGGAGATGCGGTCTCGGTGGGTAACGAGCTCAAGGTCGTTGCGCGCGAGGGTGCGCTTGGCGCGCGCGAGGTCCGTTTTGAGCGTCGACATGCTTACCGACATCTCGTCACATAGGTCCCATAGGTCGATGGGGTCTCCATCGGGCTGCACGATCAGATGGTTGACGATGTAGTCGCTGCGTTCCTTTGAGGAGCCGAAGCGCTCTCCGTCGTCCGTCTTGAGGACGTCTGCCGCAAGATTGCGGTCGATTGTGTAGCCGACAGGCGTTGAGGTGAGGATTCCTGGCCATGAGGTGCTGATCTCGCGGACATAGGTCCTGATGCTTCGCACACTCACATCGAGCGTCTCGGCGAGTGTCGCGGCCGTCTGCGGCGAGTTGCTGACAAGACTGCGGATAAGCTGATGATGTACCGCCCTCACGATAGCTCCTTCTACCTTGATTTCCTGCGTCTCATATTCCGTCAAATTGCAAAGGCGGGCAAGTGAGGACTTGCATGCAGGGGGTGAATCGGGACCGATACGCGCGTTTCACAACGGGTGTGCAAAACGCAAGATGCGTTCTTGCGCGCAACGGGGTAGGGTTGAAGCGTCAAAAGGCAAGGGCCCTTGCAACGACACAAAACAGAAATCACGCGGACAAGCGTGGCAAGAAAGGATACGACCATGTCTAAGCTCAACGTTCTGCTCGTATGCGGCTCGGGTGCAAGCTCTGGCTTTATGGCTGCCAATATGCGCAAGGTGATTAAAGAGCGCGGCCTTGATATCGCAGTGACCGCCCGTAGCGAAAGCGAGATCGAGAATTATATCGACGAGATCGATGCCCTCATGGTCGGTCCGCACCTCGCCTATATTCTCGACGACATCGATGAGTACACGCAGGGCGCCGATGTGAAGGTAATCCTTATGAAGGCGGAGTACTACTCAAAGCTCGACGGCGCCGCCGCGCTCGACGACCTGCTCAGCAATATCGGCTAGGAGGATCGGATGAAAAAGCTGCTCGACTGGATGGAATCCAGCTTCACCCCCATGATGAACAAGATCAACCACAACGTTTGGGTGATCACGCTCAAGGACTCTATCAACCAGACCATGCCCCTGATCTTTCTAGGCTCGATCTTCTCGCTGCTGAGCATTCCAGGGTCTGCCTTTGGATGGGAATGGTGGCCGCAGTTTGGCCAGCTCACCAACTGGACCATGGGTCTGATCTCGCTTATGATGGCGTTTCTCATCCCCTTTAACTTTATGGAGAAGAGCCGCCTGCGCAAATCGCGCATCATCGCCGGTATCAGCGGCGTCATCCTCTTTTGCATCTGCATCACGCCGCGCCTGCAGGCCGATGAGGCAATCGGCTTTGCCCATAGCGCCTTCGGCGCGGGCGGAATGTTTGCAGCCATCGTCTGCGGCATTATCACGGGCCTGATTCTCAGGGCGTTTGGCAAGTTCTCGTTCTTTAGCGAGGAGTCCTCGCTTCCCGATTTCATCCGCGCCTGGTTTGACCAGATGCTGCCCTTGGGCACCATCGTGCTGCTCGGTTGGATCGTCGTGCTCAACCTCGGGTTTGACCTGTACAACACGGTTCTGATGATCTTCATGCCACTGCAGAACTTCGTCGAGACCTGGTGGGGCTTTGCGCTGTTCAACCTGATCGGAACCATCTTCTACGCCATGGGCATCTCCGCTTGGATCCTCACACCTATCACCACGCCGCTCAGGCTTGCGGGCATCGAGGCCAACATGACTGCGGGTGCCGCCAACGTCTTCACGAGCTCGTTCAACTACTCGTATCTGACGATCGGCGGCGTGGGGTGCACGCTCGGTCTTTCGCTGATGCTCTTCCTCTCGCGCTCCAAGCGTCTCAAGGCGCTCGGTAAAGCCGTCGTGGTCCCGGCATTGTTCAACATCAACGAGCCCACGGTCTTTGGCGCGATCGTCTGGAACCCGATCCTCATGCTCCCCATGTGCATCAACACGGTGCTTGCGAGCCTGATCTCGTTCTTCTTCACCAAGATCGTGCTGTTTGCCCCCGTGCCCAAGATTTTGTTCCAGCTGTGGTATTGCCCGCTTCCCATCAGCACCTGGCTTGCCACCGAGGGCTCCATCCAGGCCGTGCTTCTGTGCGTGCTGATCTTTGTGGTGACGACGCTCGTGTGGTACCCGTTCTTCAAGGTGTACGAGAAGCAGGTTCTTGCCGAGGAGGCCGCAGGGGCCGGCGACAAGGACGCCCTCGATTCCGCAGAGGCATAAGCGGACGGTACGTATTGTTTTCTGGGCAGGCGTGGCGCGACGCCCTGTCTGCCCTGCTCAAGTAAGGAATGTTACATCATGACTGACGATAAGATCCAGGCAGCAATGTCCATCGTGCTCAACGCCGGCGACGCCCGCCTTGCAAACAAAGATGCGCTCGAGGCTATGGCCCAGTGGGACTTTGCTGCTGCCGAGGACAAGATGAAGCTCGCGCACGAGAAGATCACCGCCGCCCACAAAACGCAGACCGATGCGATCCAGGAGGAGGCCGCCGGCGGGGAGCAGGAGTACTCGCTGCTGTTCACCCACGCCCAAGATCACCTGATGACGGTCAACTCCGAAATCGTGATCACCAAGCAGATCCTCAAGATCTGCAAGAGCCTCGATGCCCGCCTGAGCGCGCTTGAGGGAGGGGAGAGCCATGCATAAGGTTCCCCGCACGTTTCCCGAGGGCTTTTTGTGGGGCGGCGCCGTTGCCGCCAACCAGTGCGAGGGCGCATGGGACGTCGATGGCAAGGCCCCGAGCGTGGCGGATATCAACGAGTTTCGCGACGATATCCCCATCGGTGAGAAGCACAACCGCGAGATCACCACGACGTTTATCAAGGAAGCACTCGAGAGCAAGGACCGCATCTTCCCCAAGCGCGAGGGTATCGATTTTTACCATACCTACCCTGAGGACCTTGAGCTGCTTGCCGATATGGGGCTCAACACCTTTAGGACCTCGATCGCGTGGTCGCGCATCTTCCCCAACGGCGACGATGCGGAGCCCAACGAGGAAGGCCTTGCGTTCTACGACCGGCTCTTTGACAAGATGATCGAGCTCGGCATGGAGCCGATGGTCACGCTCTCGCATTACGAGATGCCCATCAACCTTACCCTCTCCTATACGGGCTGGTACTCGCGCGAGACGATCGATTGCTTTGAGCGCTACTGCAAGGTCGTGTTTGACCGATATGCCGGCAAGGTCAAGTACTGGATTCTGGTCAACCAGATCAACCTGATCGAGCATGAGTCCTTTAACCATCTGGGCGTTGCCGAGGACAAGGTCGACGATCTGCCTTCTGCAAAGTACCAGGCGGTCATGAACGAGATGGTTGCATGCGGTCGCGCGACGCGCTATGCCCATGAGCACCATCCCGAGATGCAGATCGGCATGATGCTCTGCGGTGGTCCCTCGTATGCAGCTTCGTGCAAACCCGAGGACGCGCTCGCGACGCTGCGCTTCAACCAGATGCAGTTCTTCTTCTCGGATGTGCTGCTGCGCGGCGAGGTTCCCGGATTCGCATATCGCTTTTGGGAGGACAACGGCATCAAGGTCCAGATCTCCGACCAGGATATCGAGGACCTGCGCAACACGGCCGATTTCTGCACGTTCTCCTACTACTACGTGCGCGTGGTGAGCAAGGAATCGTTTGAGGACGGTTACGACGCCAAACGCAACAAGGAGCTGCCGGCGAATCCGTGGGGCTGGTGCATCGACCCCCTCGGCCTGCGCTTTACGCTCAACGCGTACTGGGATCGCTACCGCAAGCCCATCTACATTACCGAGAACGGCGTGGGCTGCTACGACACGCTCGAGGAGGACGGGACCGTTCACGATCCGTATCGTGTCGACTTCTACCGTGCGCACCTTGAGCAGGTGCGCGAGGCCATCGCGGACGGCGTCGACGTGCGCGGCTACTACGCTTGGGGCCCCATCGATATTGTGAGCTGCTCGAGCTCCGAGATGTCCAAGCGCTACGGCTTTATCTACGTCGATCGCGATGACTACGGCCACGGTACCGGCAAGCGCGTCCTCAAGGACAGCTACTACTGGGCCAAGCACGTGATCGAGACTAACGGAGCCGACCTGGATTAATTTGGTGGCCCATGCTATTGCGGCGCCGCGGCTGTCGCGAGATCGGTATCTGGAAAGACGGCGTCTGCCTGTAGCGGCAAACGGGTTCGCATAGGGTGCTGTTGATCATGGCCCCGTCGGGAGTGTTCCCGGCGGGGCCATTTTAGCTACCTCGACCGTCAGTCAGGCAAAACGCTAGCGCTGGCAGCCGAGGCAGCTAAAATAGCCCCGTCCCTAATTGACTACTCTTACACCGTGCGGGGAGGTCTGCAATTTATACAGTTCATTGGCTGTTAAGGGTGGCAATGCTGTCATGATGCGGTAACCTCATTGATTGGTTTCGCGACAGCAACATAACGGTAATGTCGCGGAAACACGGCGAGCCTAAGCTATGACTCGTTCGTTAGTAATCAACACCGCTTCTCGCGCGGTGCCGATACGAAGGGAGTTCCGTATGGCCGAACTTACTGACCGCTTCGGGACCATGGTGTTCTCTGAGGAAGTCATGAAGGACTACCTCCCCAAGGACATTTGGAAGCGCCTTGCTGCAACCCTCGAGGATGGTGAGCCGCTCGATCTGGATGTGGCCAACGCCGTTGCCCACGCCATGAAGGTGTGGGCCATCTCCAAGGGCGCTACGCACTACGCGCACTGGTTCCAGCCGCTTTCGGGCATCACTTCCGAGAAGCACGACAGCTTCCTCGAGCCCAACCACGACGGCACCGCCATTACCAAGTTCACGGGTAAGAACCTCATCCAGGGCGAGCCGGATGCCTCCAGCTTCCCCAACGGCGGCCTGCGCGCCACCTTCGAGGCCCGCGGCTACACCGCCTGGGATCCCACCAGCCCCGCCTTTATCAAGGACGATGTCCTGTGCATCCCCACGGCTTTCTGCTCCTACACGGGCGAGGCCCTGGACAAGAAGACCCCGCTGCTGCGCTCCATGACCGCGCTCTCGCGTGAGTCCAAGCGCGTTTTGGCGCTGTTCGGTAAGACCCCCAAGAAGGTCGTTCCTTCCGTGGGCGATGAGCAGGAGTACTTCCTGATCAAGAAGGACGCCTATCGCAAGCGCAAGGACCTGGTCATCACCGGCCGCACCCTCTTTGGCGCCGCTCCCTGCAAGGGCCAGGAGCTCGAGGAGCACTATTTTGGCGCTATCCGCCCCACCGTCTCGGCCTATATGAAGGACCTGGACAACGAGCTGTGGGCGCTCGGCATTCCCGCCAAGACCAAGCACAACGAGGTCGCTCCCTGCCAGCATGAGCTCGCCCCCGTCTACGGCGAGGTCAACGAGGCCATCGACCAGAACCTGGTCATGATGGAGAAGATGAAGCTCATCGCCTCCCGCCATGACCTGGTCTGCCTGCTGCACGAGAAGCCATTCGAGGGCATCAACGGTTCGGGTAAGCACAACAACTGGTCGCTCGGCACCGAGTC
>USAX01000085.1 GCA_900552705.1 uncultured Collinsella sp.
CGTCAATGGCATCGTTGACACGGAAAGATCGACCAATGGCCGCTGTTAAAAAATCGGTTTCCGTTAAGGACGTGGCGCGTCTCGCGGGCGTCTCGGAGCAGACAGTCTCGCGTACGGTGCACGATTCACCCAGCGTGCGCCCCGAGACCAAGGAGCGCGTGCGTGCCGCCATGCGCGAGCTGGGGTATCGCCCCAATTTTGCCGGTCGATCGCTGCGCCGTGGCAAGTTTAAGACCGTCGGCGTCGCCATGTTCAACATTACCGGTACAGGCAACCTCGACCGTATGGAGGGCTTTGCTGCCGCCGCCGATAAGCACGGATACGCCATTACCCTCACGAAAGTAGATGGGCATCCGTATACCCTCGAGAGCGCATCGTCGCGCATGAGCGCACTGCCGGTGGATGGCATGGTCGTGATCATGAATCGCATGCCGGCGGACTTTGGAACCTTCGAGCCACTGCCCGGCATGCAGACAGTGCTCGTTACGATGTTGGAGCACCCGCTCTGTTCAACGGTCGATAACGACCAGTTCGATTGCTCGCGCCAGGTTGTCGAGTACTTGCTGAGGCAGGGGCACAAGACCGTGCATTTCATCTCGTGTCCCGAGCGCTCGCTTTCGGGCATGCAGCGCGAGGAAGGCTGGCGCGAGACATTGCACGCACATGGTATTGAGCCGCCGCGACTCGTTCGTGGCGATTGGACGGCACAGAGCGGGTATGCTGCCGGTCAGGCTCTGGCGGACGATCCGACCTGTACGGCCATTTATGCTTCCAACGACGCCATGGCCTACGGCTGCATTCGCGGACTCGAGTCGCGCGGAAAGCACGTGCCCGAGGACGTGAGTGTGGTGGGTGTTGATGACAGTCTGGGCGACATCGTGCCCGATCGTCGCCTGGCCACCGTGCGCTTTGACAACAGGCGCGTCGGCATGTGGGCGGTCGACAAGATCGCCGGCGCCGAGGGCGTTGTGTCTGGCGTGGAGCACATGCTGATCCCCGGCGTGCTCGTGGAGGGCGATACGGTACGCGATTTGCGTTAGGGTGCGGTCCTGTTTGGGTTTCCGCTAATCATGTTTGATATTGTTCGAAATGGTTTAGAAACCGTTCACGGGCGAAAAAAGACCGTTCACGGCTCGAAATAACGGTTTGCATTGTTCCTTTTTGTTTGAATGCTATTGTTTCTGTCATACACAGCGCAGCGCGTATGCCCGGACGCGATGCTCTCCGTTGGTTCATATGTGAAAGGAACGCAATATGGCAACCAAAGAAGAAATCTCGATGGTTGGATTCGAGATTGTCGCATACGCAGGTGACGCCCAGACCGATCTGCTTGCAGCGCTCGATGCTGCTCGCGAGGGTGATTTTGAGAAGGCCGAGCAACTGCACAAGGATGCCAGCGATGCGCTCATCGGTGCCCACGATACGCAGACCAAGCTGCTTTCGCAGGAGGCCGGCGGCGGCGAGATGGAGATGACCTTCATCATGGCTCACGCTCAGGATACCCTCATGACCACTATGATCCTGGAGAAGCAGACCCGCTTTACCATCGATGCCTACAAGCGTATCGCCGAGCTCGAGGCCAAGCTCGCCTAACGAGTCCGCACAACCTCGTCCCCTTCCAAAAGCTCTGCCGCAAACCCGCGACAGGGCTTTTTCTGTTTACCCGGCACTTGGGGACGTTCCTTATCTGCCGGCAGTTTGGGACACTCCTGCCATGCATTTGATCCTTTGAGGACGGAAGAAAACGAGTAATTGGGTTTGCTGCGCTGCCGAATCGGCCTGTCGGTTACAAAACTATGCCGGTTTACTACGATGAATCGCATTCTTTCAACTATGGAAAGAACAGCGTTATCAAAACCGCAGGTAGAACGCTTGTCATTTTCTACTAATAGCAAATGTGGTCGGTCCTATCGGTTTTATCGTAGTAAACCGGCATAGTTTTGAAATGGCACTATTCGACTAGCAGCGTTATGGAGCTTCTGCACGCCCTCCCGTTCGGTTTTTCGCTGGGTGGGTATACTTCCATCCGCAATACAGGCCGGAATGAGGAGGTATCCAAATGCCGGACAACGGATCGATTCAAAAGAGAGACGCACATGAGATGGCCCATGGGCGTCCTGTCCAGATAACTGAGCATACGACGGTAACCGAGCTACAGCCCAGCCTGTCCGATGTCGTGTGCGCAAACAAAAAGCTGCAGATTGGCTTTATCGTTGCGCTCGTGGTACTGGCGCTGCTGTCGGGCTTTGTAGCTCGTCCGCATTTCGCCGATACCAAAACTTGGGATTCCACCATCGAGGTCATCGATCAAAAGAAAGGTAACGTACTGGCGCTCACGACCTCGTGCGTGGCGCTGTCTGCGGGTATTACCGCGCTGCCGGGTGATACGGGTACGCCGGTTGCCGAGCAGCTCGCGCAGCTTTCGGGTAACTTGGGTATCGTGCTTGCCGTGCTGTACCTCGAGAAATATCTGCTGACCATTTTGTGGTCGGTTGGTCTGGGCATCCTGATCCCGTTCTCGTTCGTACTCTTCGCGGTGTCGCTTGGCATTCACGGACGCTGGAGCACCAGCGCCGTCCTTCGTCGCGTGGCGACGCGCGTGCTGGTGGTCGCCATGATCGGCATGGCGTTGGTGCCTGCAAGTGTATGGGTGTCGCAAAAGGTCGACGAAACGTATCGAGTGAGCATCGAAGCGGCTGAGCAAAAGGCGACTGACGCTGCGAGTGCGGAAGATAGTGATAACTCCAAGGCAAGCAAGAAAAAGGCCGAGTCCACAGAGTCCAAGAACGTGCTTGAGCAGCTTGCCGACGGCGCCTCGGGTCTTGTCACATCGGTGACCAGCGGCGCCAAGCAGATGACCGATGAGATTGTGCAGCAGGCGACCGATCTCATCGAAGGCGTCATCGTGATGATCGTGACCTCGTGCGTGATTCCATTGCTGGTGCTCGCGGCGTTTCTGTGGCTGGGGCATGTGCTGCTGGGGATTGATATTTCCGGCCCGGCGAACTATTTGACGGGCCGCTTTCTGAGTGCTCCGTCCAAGCACACCAAAAAGGGTAGGCAGGCCGAGTAGCTAAAACAGCTGTATTTGCTGGGGCATACCGCAAAGGGACGGCCGAGACTCGTTCTCGGCCGTCCCTTTTGTTTGTTGAAGACGTGCCAGGACGAAGCTTTCACGATCCCAAACGGTCAACAGTCGTTCGCGAACGGTATTTGTTCAAAAAAGAACAAAGATAAACAAATAGTTGTTGCAGTTGATGTTCGAATGTGTTCAAATAAACATGAACAGTGAAGAACCGCACATTCAGATGCCCGGACCTGAACGCGATTCAACACTTCCAAACAGAAACTACGCGCCAGCGTATCTCTCAAGGAGGATGTCATGAGGGTTGTAATCGCTTCCGATGCCGACGGTATGTCGATGAAGGAGTCCATCAAGGAGATGCTCATCGCCGACGGTCACGAGGTCGTCGACTATTCCGAGACCCCTGCCGCGGACTTTGTCGATTCCGCGACCGCCGTTGCCAAGGACCTGCTGGAGCACAAGGATTCCCAGGGCTTCGCATTCGATAAGTACGGCGTCGGCTCCTATATGGCCGCCGTCAAGATCAAGGGTATGGTCGTCGCCAACATTTCCGACGAGCGTTCCGCTTACATGACCCGCGAGCACAACGGCTCGCGCATGGTCACCATGGGCCCGGGCGTTGTGGGCACCGAGGTCGCCAAGAAGATCGCCCGCGAGTTCCTGCGCGCCCAGTACGCCGGCGGCCGTCACCAGATTCGTGTCGACATGCTCAACAAGATGGCCTAACGAGAGCCACCGAGAACTCGAACTTCTACCTCAACTTGTGAATTCAGACGAAAGGACGTCCTGATGAAGAAGACCATCGCAATAGGTTGCGACCATATCGTTACGGACGAGAAGATCTATCTGGCCGACCGCCTGGAGCAGGCTGGCTACAAGGTGCTCGACTGCGGCACCTACAGCCACACCCGTACGCACTATCCCATCTACGGTAAGGCCGTGGGCGAGGCTGTTGCCAGCGGCAAGGCCGACTTTGGCGTGGCCCTGTGCGGCACCGGCATCGGCATCACCAACGCCGTCAACAAGGTTCCCGGCGCTCGCTGCGCCTTGGTTCGCGACATGACCTCCGCCCTGTATGCCCGTCGCGAGCTCAACGCCAACATCGTGGGCTTTGGCGGCAAGATCACCGGCGAGTTCCTGATGGCCGATATCATGCTTGCCTTCCTGGAGGAGCCCTACGAGAAGACCCCCGAGCACGATGCCCTGATTGCCAAGATCGATGCCTGCAATAAGGCCGACGCTGAGGCTCAGGCTGACCCGCACTTCTTTGACGAGTTCCTCGAGAAGTGGGACCGCGGCGAATACCACGACTAAGGAGGTTACGCGGTTTTGCCAAACCGCGTAACGGGTCGACGCTGCGCGGCGCTCAGACACCCCATCTCGCCGCTCAAACCGTCGCTCGCGTACATGAAGTACGCGTCGCTCCTCTTTCGCGGCGACCTGGGGCACCTGAGCGCCGCTCGCTGACGTAGGGGGTACCAGCAGGGTTACCGCTGTTGTTGGGAAGCGTTCTGATTCGGCTAGCTGCTCCGATAACACGTTTGCTTGCTGAGCTTGAGTGCTTCGCTCCAGGCGGTACCCGGCATTCTGCAGCTTTTCAATTGACGGCTCGCGTTTCTGTGAGGGGGCGCGGGCCGGTTTTCTATCAGCCCTATTGACTTAGCGGGCTGTCGTAAGAAAGGGAAGGCTCCTATGGAGTTTGTTCTTGATAACGGTTCTATCCGCGTAGCACTGAGCACGGCGGGCGGCTCGTTCACCTCAATTGTGGCCGACGGTCGCGAGTATCTGTGGCAGGGTGACCCGGCGGTCTGGTCGGGCCAGGCACCCATTTGCTTCCCGATTTGCGGCGGCCTTCGTGACGGTCACGCAATGACCATGGGCGGCCGCGAGGTAAAGCTCGCCCGCCACGGATTTGCTCGCAAGCAGGAGTGGAAGCTCGAGGAGCAGAGCGACAACATGGTTGCGCTGAGCTTAAGCTCTGCCGACCATGCCGAACTGCTCGAGCAGTACCCGTATCCGTTTAAGATCGTTGCTCGTTACACGATCGATTCGGAAAAGGTGGCCGTGTCGTACGAGGTGACCAATGAGGGCACCGAGGATATGCCATTCTTTGTGGGTGGTCACCCCGGCTTTAAGTGCCCACTCGACGAGGGCGAGTCCTATGACGATTACGAGCTCCGTTTTGATCAGCGTGAGGCCGCCGAGCTCTGTACTGCCGTTCCCTCGACGGGCTTGATTGATGTTGAGCATCGCAGCAAGAACCCTATGATCGACCAGAACCTGCCGCTGACCCACGAACTCTTCGACTTCGCGGAGACCATCTTTGACGTGCTCGAGAGCCGCGTGGTTACGCTGACCAAGAAAACCGAGGACAAGGGCGTGCGCCTGACGTTCCCCGATATGCCATACCTGATTGTGTGGAGCAAGCCCGAGGCCGACTTTGTGGCTGTGGAACCGTGGGGTGGCCTGTCCACCTGTTCCGACGAGGACGATGTCCTGGAGCATAAGCGTGGCTGCCTGGTGGCCAAGCCGGGGGAGACTATCGCCCGCGGCTTTGAGATCGAGATCCTTTAACGAGCTATCGTATGTTTGGGGCAGCGCACATCGCGCCCCGGAAACAGGAGTTCAACATGATTCTGACCGTTACCATGAATCCGTCGATTGATACGCGCTACCAGCTCGACAAGCTGGTCATTGACGACGTTAACCGCGTGACGCCCGAAAAGACCGCTGGCGGTAAGGGCCTTAACGTGAGTCGCGTGCTGTTGCAGCTGGGCGACGACGTGCTCGCAACCGGTCTGCTCGGTGGCCACATGGGTGCCTATATGGCCGAGCTTATGGATGCCGACGGCGTCAAGAACGACTTTGTGCCCATCGCCGGTGAGACGCGCATTTGCCTGAATATTCTGCACGAGGGTAATCAGACCGAGCTGCTGGAGAGCGGCCCGCAGATCGCCCCGGCAGAGCTCGAGGCCTTTACGGCCAAGTTCGCCGAGCTTGCAGCGAAGGCGGACGTTGTGACGCTTTCGGGTTCGCTGCCGCGTGGCGTCGATGCCAGCTACTATGCCGAGCTCGTCAAGATCGCCGAGGAGGCGGGCGCCAAGGTGCTGCTCGATACCTCGGGTGCATCGCTGGAGGCCGCGCTGGAGTCCGACGCTAAGCCTGAGCTCGTAAAACCCAACCTGACCGAGATTAACGGCCTGCTGGGTACGTCCTTTACGACCGATGATGTCGATGCCCTGCGCGAGGCGCTTGCCGCCGATGGCCGCTTTGCCGGTATCCCCTGGGTTGTCGTTTCGATGGGCGCTGCCGGTTCGGTGGGCTTCCATGAGGGTCGCGCATTCCGCGCCAAGACGCCCGCGATTGCGGCTGTGAACGCGACGGGTTCCGGTGACTCGACTATCGCCGGCTTTGCGCATGCCATTGCTGCTGGTGCCGACGACGTCACGGTGCTCAAGACCGCCAATACCTGCGGCAAGCTCAACGCCATGGATCCCAAGACCGGCCACCTGGTCATGGATCGCTGGGACGAGATCTACAACAACGTTGTCGTGACTGAGCTTTAAGGTTACGCGGGTTTACCAACCCGCGTAACGGCTCGACGCTGCGCGGGCCGCATTTGGACAATCTGACGTTCAACTTCAAGGGCGCGACCAGAAGGTCAGCGCCCTTTCGTTTCACGTCACCTTGTCTCAAATGCGACCCGCTCGCTCATATGACCCAATCCGCTGTCAAGAGCCACAATGGCCCCGCCGACCGCTTGCAATCGGTCGGCGGGGCCTGCCGTTAACCCGTCCCGGTCCGCCCCCGGCATGTCATCGACGCCTTCGGCTCAGTCTCATATCCGCGGATACCGCTCCGGCGGCCCGCAATCCTCTCCTTCGGCGGGGTTCCCCTAGTCTGTCTTCGCGCATGCGGCGGTCGCCGCGCGCACAGCGAGAACGGGGGTGTCCCCGAAGGCTGCCCGGCTCGCCGGGACGGGGGCTTATGTCTATTCCGCGCCCTCCCGGCACATCATGCCGAGGGCCCACAGCCACCTCACGAGTTCGGCCGCGGTGGCCGCGTTCGCCTTAGCCTGGGGCATGCCCCTTTCGAGCATCTCCTCGCGTCGCCGGAGCAGGCGCTCGGCCCCCTTCCTCCCGTGCATCCTTATCTCGAGGGGGACGCCGGAGCCCTTGGGCATCAGCTTCGGCTGGTGGCCGGCCTGGGCGTAGCACCAGGACCCCTCGACCGCCAGCTTCCTGACGAGCGCGTTGCCGGCCCCGCTGATTCCGCCGAGGCGCACGGAGTCCGCGCTCGACCTCTGCTTCGGGGCGAGGCCGAAGTAGGCCGTCACCTGCCTGCCGGAGCGGAACCTCGAGAAGTCGCCGACCTCGGACGCGAAGGCGGCGGCGAGCGCGAACCCGCATCCCTTGATCGACTGGAGCGCCTCGACCTCGGCCGAGAGGGGGCCCGCCGCGACGGCGGCCCTGTATTCGGCGAGGAGGGCCTCCCTCGTCTCGTCGGCCGCCTCGACCTCGTTCCTCAGCGCCGCAAGCGCCCGGATGCCGCCGTCGTCGGCGGGGTGTATGCCGTCGAGCCACCTGAGGAAGCCGTACGTCCAGTACTTCCGGGGGTTGCCGGCCGGCGTCGTGCCGCCGTAGACATAGCCGCGGCGGGCTAGGAACGCCAGGAGCCGCTGCTTCGCCGCCGCGAGCCTCGCGGTCGCGGCGTCGTGGGCGGCGGCGAGGTCCCTGAGCCCCTCGATCTCGGGGGACGGCACCCTGTTAGCGCTACTGTAAAAACAACCATTTTGACCAACGCTCAACAACCAATCATGCCAACGCAATCCCGCCATTTGCGCCAACGCATTTTCACCATTTCCACCAACGCCGGGGCTTACGCTTCGATC
>USAX01000086.1 GCA_900552705.1 uncultured Collinsella sp.
GTGTCATGGCGTCCTCGCGCACCTGCATACGCGTGTAGAGGCGGACCTCGCCGCCGGGCGTCGGCAACGTGGCCGCAGTGCTGCCCGAGATGCCGAGTTCAAAGCCAACGCCCGACACGTCGACGACGGCCGAGCTCATCGTGGCCTCGGCAAGCGTTCCATGGAGCTGGGAAATCATCAGTATCCGGTTCCTCTCTGTTGATAGAACTCGCCACCGGTAAGGGCACGGGTGCGGCTGAGGTTTACGTGGCAGATGGCGCAAGCCAGGGCATCGGCGGCATGGTCGGGATGCGGGTCGTGGTCGAGCTGCGTGAGCGTACGAACCATATACGCGACCTGCCGTTTGTCCGCGGCTCCGGTGCCCACAACAGCCTGCTTAATCTGCATAGGCGTGTACTCGCCAATCTCGAGCGCGCATTCCGAAAGCGCCACAAGCGCAGCGCCGCGGGCATGTGCCGTGGGGATGGCCGAACGAACGTTGGCGCCAAAGTAGATGCTCTCGACAGCAGCCGTGTCGGGTCGATAACGCTCGACGACATCCTTAAGGTCATGGGCGATATGCGACAGGCGCACCGCGAGCGGGCTGCCCGCGCTGGTCTCGATACAACCGTAGGCACGGCAGCGAACCTCGCCACGTCGCTCCTCGATAATCCCCCAGCCCGTATGGGCCAAACCGGGGTCGATACCCAAAATGACCAAGCCAACCTCCCCTCGTCACAAATACAGCACAAGGCAAGGCCCCGAGCATCATTCACGAACGTCTGTTCTAGAATAACACAACAGAGACCGTATCTAGCAAGCAAGGTTGAACCATAGGTTGAGCATAAGTCAGCGAGCGAGTCCCTGCCGTGGCAAGGTGTCGCGAAAGAGGAGCGCCGCGTACTTCTGTACGCAAGCGACGGTTTGAGCGGCAGATTGACCGGCAGGGGCTCGCGCAGCGTCGACTCGTTACGCGGTTTGGCAAAACCGCGTAACCTTGCCCCTATCCCATAGTTAATTTTGAGAGAAAAAGGGGAACTGTCGGGGATCAACCGGCGGATGCGGCATCGGGCCACCCTGCGGGCCACCCTGGCCGCCCATCATCTTATCGATGGCGTCCTGGACCTCGCCCTCAAACTTCTTCATACCCTCGTGCAGGCGGCGCTGGCCGTCCTCGGAGCGCAGCTCCTCCATCTGCTCGGGCGAAATACCCAGTAGCTCGCCCAGCACGCCCATCATCTCGTTTCGCACGCGCTCGCTCGTATCCTCGTCAGCAAAACGGCGCACCTCGGCGCGCGCCAGCGAATCGACCGTCATACGCTCCTTGCCGTTAAGCCCCAGGTCGGACCACGCGAGCATGTACGGCCAGGCGCGCTCGACAAACGAACGGGCTGAGACGATCGACGCCGTCGGCAGCATGCGGCGGGCGGCCTCGCCCTGACGCACGAGCATCAGCAGCAGCGAGCAGGCCTCAGGCTTGCCAGCGGCCATCGGGATGTCGTCGAAAGATCGATTGCGGTCCACGTGCGCCTCGAGCGCGCCATCGACCTCACCCGGCTCAAGCCCGCCGAGCAGCTGTGCCGCGCGGTCGAGCATATCGACCGGACCGTCGAGCGTCGAGAGCGCCTGCGCCAGCACTCGCTCCATACAATCTTCCACCGCGTTGAGCGTCACGAGCTCTTGGGGCACCACGGCAGACGTGCGGTTGCGCACACGCGCCACAAACTCAAGCGTCGACAGGTACACATCGCCAAAGGGCGCGTAATCGCCCTGGTAGCCGCCGCAAAGCGCCGGCGCCGCCAGCGCGTACTCGGTTTTGGACAGCGGACTCAGCGCCATCGCACCCAGCTCGAGCGCCGTGTCCTCCAGCATGAGGCCCAGCGTGCGCGAGCGCAGACGCTCGGCATCGCCCGCCGACACGTCGCGATCGAGCACACGCGCCGCATCCGGTGCATCGCGCTCGACGGTGCGAATGTGCAGACGCTCGGCGATGGCGCGGACGGCGGCACAGCGGACAGCCTCGGCCTCTTCCTGCGCCGGCGTAAAGATACGGTTGCGCCCCAGCACCAGGCCAATCACATTACGCGGGCCCAGAGCGTCGACGGTCAGCGCCGCCAGCAGGGACGACGGCAAGTCGCCCTCGAGCGCCACCACAGCACGCGACGCACCGTGGGCTCGGGCGTTGTCGCGCACGGCGAGCACCAGCGCCTGCCACAGCCACTCCTCGGAACGGAACTCGGGCAGTTCGTGATCTTCCAGGGCATCGAGCATCACGCCGCGCTGAATCTCCTGAACCAGCAGGCTCTCCTCAAAACACGGCGCCTGGGCCACCACACGACCACAGTCGTCGAGCACAAACGAACCGCCGGTATACACCGACTCGTCATAAGCACCGACCGGCGCCATACAGGCAAACCACACGCTGCGCTTGGATGCGATCTTGCGGTAGGCGCCGCTGCGAACGGCGGCAATGGCGGCAGTCTCGCGGTCGGTCATGTCAAACGCATTGAATTGGAAATACGCAATGAGGTCAACACCGGTCGGCAACATCTCGAGTTCGCGGTCCAAGTCAAAAATCACGGCGATGCGCACGCCGTCCACGTCGAACACCGGCGGCGCCCAACGCGTGTCGTTGTTCTCGCCACGCTGCAGGGCAATGCTCGAACGCGCCGGCACCACATGACCGTCCTTGAGCATCATGTAGTCGAGCAGCGGCTGACCCTCAAACGAAACCGCCGCGGGCACGATGCAGATCATATCGAGCTCTTGGATACGCTCGGCGACGCCGGTCAGACCCGTCAGCATGTCGTGCTCAAAGTCGGCAGCGCCCACCAGGCCACCGGGCATGGCGCCCATAAAGAGCGGAGCCGGAACGCACAGCACGCGCGCCCCGCGCTCGTGGGCCAGACGAGCCTGGTCCTCGATGCGGCCGCAAATGCCCTCAATATCACCCAGGCGCATATCGATCTGTGCAAGCGCGAGCTTCATGGCTCAGCCCTTTCCGTCGTAAACCATCGAAATCGTAGTAAAAGCGCCGGCCGCATGATGCAGTCGGCGCTCGCATGTGCATATGCTAGCTATGATACCCCGAGCGGGGGCGCGCTCCTAGAACGTCGCGGACCACAGCCCGTGCAGGTTGCAGTAGGCATAGACGGTACCGGTCTTGGAACCGCCGGCAAAAAACGTCGCGGGCTTCATGCCGGGCTGGAGGTAGTGGACCTCCAGACGGCCCTCGGCCTCAAGGGCGATCCACTCGATGTAGTGCTCGGGCACCATAGGATGCTCGACCGAACCCACGCGTGCGCGGATCACGTGACCGTCGCGCTCGCTCTCGACGACTGGCACGTGCTTCTCGTGCGCCGCGTCCTCGGTGTTCGCGGTCAGCTCCGTGCAGCCGGCAGGGGTTGCAACGTCGTTGCCAAGGGCGGCAATGAGCTTGCCGTCGGGGTCCTTAAAGAATTTTGCCATGATGTTCTCCTTTGCTGATGTGCCGGTGTTCTCGATGCTTCTTATGCCCAAAGGCAGGCAAACCATCCACGGCATGGCAAATGAACACATAACGAGCGAGACTAGCGCCCGTCGCCGCCGAGCAGCGCCAGAACATCCTCGCGGGTAAACAGCGCCGACGAGATGCCGTCGCCGCCAAGCACGCTGTTGACCAGGTCGCGTTTGGACTCCTGCATCTGCATGATGCGCTCCTCGATCGTGTCCTTAGCGATGAGCTTGTACACGGTCACGGTATGTTGCTGGCCAATACGATGCGCGCGGTCGGTCGCCTGGTCCTGCGCGGCCACGTTCCACCACGGGTCGTAGTGGATGACCACGTCGGCCGCCGTCAGGTTAAGGCCCACGCCACCCGCCTTGAGCGAAATCAAGAACACCGGCACCTCGCCCGCTTGGAACTGCGCGACCATCTTGGCGCGGCTCTCCTTAGACGAAGCGCCCGTGAGCTTAAGAAAGCCGATGTCCTCCTTGGCCAAGCGCTTGCCGATAATATCGAGCATGCCCGTAAACTGGCTGAACAGCAGAATGTGGTGCCCGCCGTCGAGCGCACCGTGCACGAGCTCCATACAAGCGTCGAGCTTGGCGCTCCCCGCCTTGTAGTCCTCGTAGTGCAGGTGTGGGTCACAGCAGATCTGGCGCAGTTTGGTGAGCTCGGCGAGCACCTTGAGCTTGTCCTTCTTAAACTCGGATGCCTCACGATGCTGCACCTGCCGGGCGATGCGGTCCTGGTTGGCCAGGTAGAGCTTGCGCTGCTCGCCGGTGAGCTGTGCCATGACGGTGTCCTCGATCTTCTCGGGCAGGTCTGCCACCACGTCTTCCTTAACACGGCGCAGCACAAACGGCGACACGAGCGACTGTAGGCGAGCGGCGCTATCGCCCTCGGCATGCTCGACGGGGCTCTCAAAGCGCTTGGCAAACGACTCGCGCGTCCCCAAAAGGCCCGGCATCAAGAAGTCGAAGATGCTCCAGAGCTCGGACAGGCGGTTTTCGATGGGCGTGCCCGTCAGGGCAAAGCGCACGCCGGCCGGCAGGCGCTTGGCGGCGCGCGCCACCTGCGTGAGCGGGTTTTTAATGTACTGGGCCTCGTCGAGCACGACGCGGGCAAAGTCCTGCTCGGCATACTCGTCGATATCGCGGCGCATGAGGTCGTACGACGTCACGACCACGTTATGCTCGGCCACGCCGGCGATCTGCACGCGGCGTTGAGCCTTGGCGTCCACAATGGCGCACACGTCGAGCGAAGGCGCAAAGCGCTCCAGCTCGGCAGTCCAGTTATACACGAGCGACGCGGGGCATACCACGAGCGTGGGCTTGGCGTCTCCCGCTTCCACGCGCGCCAGGATATGCGCGATCATCTGCAGGGTTTTGCCCAGGCCCATGTCGTCGGCCAAAATGCCGCCGAGGCCCAGGTGTTCGAGCGAGCCGAGCCACTGGTAGCCGTCGACCTGATAGCCGCGCAGTGTGGCCTTGAGCGAGGCAGGTACCGTAAAGTCCATCTTGCCGAGCGTATCCAGGCGCTCGACGGTGCGGCGGAACGCGGCGTCGCGATCGGCCTCGAGCGCCGGCGTGCGCGCGAGCATGCTATCGACAAACAGGGTACTCGACGCGGGAAGCGACACGCCATCGAGCAGGTCGACGGCGTCGACACCCAGGTCCTCGGCAAGACCAAACGCGGCGCGGGCACCCTCGTCCAGGCGTACAATGTCGCCGGACGTCAGGCGCGCAAACGTCTGGTGGCGCTTGTACGAGTCCAGATAGATGGCAAGATCTGCCGCCGAAAGACCGCTCGCGCCCAGTTCGACATCGAGCAGGTTGCTCTTGACGGTCGCACGCACCGAAAGCTTGGGCGCAGGGCGCACCGAGATCTGGCGCAGGCGGTCGCTGAGCATGACCTCGCCCAGCTCGGACAGGGCAGACAGACCCTCGGTAAGCAGGCAGAACAGGCTCTCGTCATCGCGTTCCTCAAACGCCAGGCCGCCCTCGTGGAAATCGAAGTACATGGCAGCCGTGTCCATAACGCGAAACTCTGCCACCTCATCGCGCGGCGGCACGCCCGGGCGCTGGTCTTCGAAGGGGCTTCCCGGAGCACCCAGGCTAAAGAGATCTGCCGACCAGTCGCCGTAGCTAACCGTAATCTTGCAGGTCACGAGCCTATCGTCGACGCCAATCGCCATGGCAAAGCTCGGCTCGGGCGCCACGGTATCGAGCGCAGCGGGCGCGGTAAGGTCGGTGTAGTCGCGCAAAATGGGCAGCGCCATGCGACAGAATTCGCCCACCTGCTCGGCGGCGATATGGACCGGCGTGCGACAGGGCAACAGACGCGACAGAAACGGTGCGGCATGCTGGGCAAACGCCGCATCGGCGCGGCGCGCGCGGTGCGTGTCGACCAAATAGGCAACGTCGCCCGAGGCAAAGCAGTACATATCGGCAGGCAGGCGCAGGTCGTAGCTGCCACCGGCCGCCGGCGCGATCTTGGCGGCAAGGAGCGGTGGTTGTTTTGCCGAGGCCTCGTCCTCCCCCACCGGCGACGACTCAACCGCTACCTCGTAGGAACGATGCGTCGTCGTTCCCCGCGACCAGGCGGGCTCAAAGGAAATGGTCCGGCCACGTAGCAAGTCCAGCATGTATACGATGTCATGCTCGGACAGCGGCAGCTGGCGCTCGGCGACAAAGCCGCTGCGTGCAAAATCGTACGACGCCGAACGCGAACTCGTGATGTCGCTCAGATACACAACCGTTGCCACAACAAGGTCGAGCAGGCGCACCGAAACCTCGTCAAAGGCTTCGGGCGTATGGACAAACGTGAGCTTCTTGCCGTACGAGAAGGTGCCGCCTCGGACATAGGCATCGGCCATGCCGTCGATATCCTTAACCACGTAGGACACCGAGCCACAGCGGATGCGAAGCTCGAGCGCCCAGCTAAAGCGGTCGGCAAACAGCGGATTGTAGTACGGCACCAGCGAGGGCTCCAATACCGCCTTGGGGGCATCGGGGTCGACTGTGCCGGCGAGCTTGCGGCGCATGCCCGCCAACTCATCCATGCGCGCGTCCGAAAGATCGGAAAGCGCCGCCACAAGGCTCGGGCTCGTGGGGACGGGCGCAGGAAAGGGAAAGTTGGGGTTGACGGCCGGCGCTTTGGGCGCGGTGCGCGCGGGCTGTTTCGGCTGCGCCGTAAACGTACGAACCGGCGTGCGCAGTCCCTCAACAGGCTCAATACCGCTGGCGTCCAGATACGCAAGCGCCGTGGCGATGGCGTGCTTGCACATGCCAGGATAGCGATAGGCAGCGGGGCAATCGCAGTCGTAGTCGATCACCTCGTGCTCGTCCATGTCGAGCGCCACGCGCGTCTTGTACAGGTCACCGCGCGAGCCGCGCACCGAGCCCTCGACCGTCACGTTTTTGGAGAAGCGCGAGCCGCTGTCCTCGATCGACAGCACGGCGCCGTTGAGCATGAGCGAGCGGCCCTTCATAAAGGTGCCGCTCAGTGCCGCCTCTTTGCGAAGCGCCTGCACAAACGTCCCCTGTGCCATCACTTCCTCCAATCTCGCGCGGACCAGCAACGCCGTCCCTAGATAACCGTCACGCGGCCCTGGTTACCCACGATGGCCTTGGCCTCGGCCAGCAGCGGAATCGAGCGCGCGTTGACCTTGGCAGGCACCTCGGCGCGCAGCACGCGCCCGTCCACCTGCTCGATAAAGATCTCCACGCGATCGCCGCCCGGGTTAGCGGTGAGCACCGTGGCAAGACGCGCCATATTGCCCTGGCTAAAGCGGCTGTTGGGCACCATGACCTCAAACACCTTGGGCTTGTTGTTCTCCTCGTTGAGCTCAAGAGGCACGATCTCCTGCGCGATGATCTGGTCGCCGCGGTCCGAGCGCTCGAGCTTGCCCTTAATGCGCACAAAGGCGTCGGACAGCTGTGCGCCGGTCTCGGGATCGACCTCGCCGTACAGGTAACCCTCGGCCTCCTTGTAGGTCTTGGGGAACACCACGACGGTGGCCTCTCCTTCCATGTCCTCGAGCTGCACGATGCCCATGGGGTCGCCGTTTTTGGTCACGCGCTTGGACACGCTCGAGACCATGCCGGCCCACCACAGCGCCTTGCCCTCGGGAATCTCCTGGTTGATGGTGCCGCCCGTAGGATTCTGAACTTCGTAGCCGGTGTCGATCTGCGAGAACGAAAAGTCGCGCGCCTTGGCGAGCGCATACTCAAACGGGCGCAGCGGATGGTCCGAGACATAGATGCCCAGAACCTCTTTCTCCTGGCTCAGCTTGAGGTGGCGGTCCCATTCCTGGCCATCCGGATCGGGCACGCTGACCTCGAAGCCCGAGCCCTCAACGTCGCCAAACATATCGAAGAACGACGTCTGGCCGCTCGCGCGATCCTTCTGGCGCTTTACCGCGGCGTCGATGATGTTCTCGGGGT
>USAX01000087.1 GCA_900552705.1 uncultured Collinsella sp.
GCAGGTGGGGCGACGTGTTCGGCAGCAACGTCACGGCCTCGGCGGTGGCCGACAGGCTTTGCCACCATTGCGCGATGATCAAGATAACGGGACGGTCGTACCGCCTGAAGGACGTATCCATCGGCGGTGAGGACGGGAAGGAGGAGGGAGCCTAGACGCCGAAAGCGGCGCATCCGCGTAAGCGAATCCGGCGCATCCGCGTTGGCGCGATTGGCGAAAATACGTTGGTGAAAATGGTGAAAAATATATTGACGCTAACACACCCATACCGGGGTGACGTCGTGCGACAGTATCGCCTTGGCCATCCTGGCCGCGTCGTTGCGGTCGTTCTTGGACGAGAGGTCGGCAGCCGACCTCGGGACCTTGGAGACGGCCGCGACGACGCAGTCGACGCCGAGCCCGGAGAGCTCCCTTTGCGGGGCGAAGCCGAGGTAGCCGCTCTCGTAGGCGGCGAGCGACGGGCCGGGGAAGCCCGACATCCACTCCGCGACCTCGCCCCAGGGGTTGCCGCGGAACCTCCTCGTCACGGCCTCGCCCGTCTCCGCGTCGAGCGCGCAGACGGTGGTGGACCTGAGGTGTACGTCCATTCCGAAGGCGGTAGAATATCTAGGCACGGGAGCCTCCCAACCTCGTTGCGGCGCGGCTGCGCTTCTGGCACTTCAACAACATTGTCGCAGCCCCGACCCGCGGTCACGAGCGGGGGCTCCTGTCGTTTCCGTGCCCCTGGATTGGGTCATAGTGTCTGTCGTTGCCAAAACATCGGCGTCGCCGTGGTTGTCACTTGGGGTAGTCATTGGGGACGTTCTTTAATGACTGGTCGTTTAAGAACGTCCCCAATGGCTACACTCAAAAACGGCGCCCGTCGGCGATGTTGCCGGCGGGCGCCGTTGTCGTGTGGGCGGTTATGTCGTGTGGACTGCCGTTGAGCGTCCGGGTCTGTGCTCTACAGTGAGTCGATAAAGCGCTGCTGGGCGGCGCGGCCGGCTTCGTCCCACTTAAAGACGCCGGCGTTGTCGAGCACGTGGCCAAACACCACGCCGACCTCCTCGTGCAGGATGTCGATGGCGTTGTCCGCCGTAAGCTCGTTCGCGCGGCGAGCAAAGACATCCTCGGCCCATGCGGCGTGGCTACGGCAAAGGTCATCGCTCTCGAGCGCTGCGGCAAGGTCGTAGCTGGCATCGACCTTGGCCGCCAGCAGGTGCTCGCGGACAGCACCGAGCTCGGGAACCAGGCGCGGCGGCAAAATGGCCAAGCCCATGACCTCGATCAGGCCGATGTTCTCCTTCTTAATATGGTGATACTCGGCATGCGGATGGAACACGCCCAGCGGATGCTCGTCGGTTGTGATGTTGCAGCGAAGCGCCAGGTAGGCCTCGTAAGTCTCGCCGCCGGCATTGCCGCGGGAGTCGACGCGGCGGATGACCGGCGTCACGGTGTTGTGCGCCACGCCGTCGGCCGTGTGCGCGATGACGCCCACCGACTCATCGGTCCACTCGCGCCAGGCGAGGATAATCTTCTCGGCGGCGTCGAGCAACTGAGCACGGTCGTGCGAGCGCAGGCGCAGCACCGAAAGCGGCCACTGCAACACGGCGCCCGTAACGCCGTCAAAGCCGGGCACGCTAAACTGCGAGACCTCGGCGGCATGCATCATGGGGAGCTCGTGTGCGCCGCCCTGGAAGTGGTCGTGCGAAAGAATCGAGCCGCCTACGATGGGCAGGTCAGCGTTGGAGCCGATGAAGTAGTGCGGGAACAGGTCGACAAAGTCGAGCAGGCACGTCAGGCCCTTGCGGTCAACGTGCATGGGGCGATGCTCGGAGCTCATGGCAATGCAGTGCTCGTTAAAGTACGCGTACGGGCTGTACTGGAAGCCCCAGCGCTCGCCGTCGAGCGAGATGGGAATAATGCGCAGGTTCTGGCGGGCGGGATGAGCACCACCGTCGGCCGCGGCAGAGCGTCCCGGGTAGCCCTCGTTTTCGATGCAGAGCTGGCAGGCGGGATACTTTTCGCCCGTGTTCTTGGCTGCACCTGCCGCGGCGATATCGCGCGGGTCCTTCTCAGGCTTGGACAGGTTGATGGTGATCTCAAGATCGCCCCAGTTGGTGGGGGTGCTCCATTTGATGTTGCGCGCGATGGCGGCACGGCGCACGTAGCCGGCGTCGCAGCACAGGCCGTAGAACCAGTCGGTCGCGGCGCGGGGCTCGTTGACGCCCATACGTCCGTTGAACTCCTCGTTTACAACCGAAGGCCTCGGCATGAGCGCGCCCATGATGCGCATGGCGATGCGGTCGCGGCCCGACGCCGTGTCCTCGACAGCACCGTTGGCAACGGCAGCCTCGGAAAGCGCGGCAAGCGTGCCCTCCAGGTCAAAGTCGGGGAGTGTATCGGGGTGCAAGAGCGAAATCTTCTCGGTCTTGAGCGCCCAGGCCATATCGAGCGCGGGACCCGTAGCGCCGATGCACTCCAGAATGGTGTTGTATGCCCAGATGCGATCGTCCTGGCCGATCATCGATCGATGAATGGCGTACTCGATCAGGTTCTGCGCAGCCTCGCGCACGTCGGTCATTACAGCCATGCCGCGTAAGCCCCCTTGTCAGAAATTGCGTAGTGGCGGGCAGACCCCTCGCCCAGCCAGCTGTTCATCTTGGCAATGAAGGTGTCGACCAGATCGAGCGGCACGAAGGCCTGGATGGTGCCACCAAAGCCGCCACCGTGAATGCGAACGGCGCCGCGGCCGTCGAGCACGTGCTCGGCCAGCGCCAGGGCATACATGGAAGGCTGCTCGGAACCCAGCTTGGCAACAACATTCTGCAGGTACATGGCAGAGCTGGCGCCGGACTCGCGCGTCAGGACCAGGAACTGGTCAATGTCGCCAGCATTCAGGGCTGCCCAGCGCTTGTCGACCAGGCCGTTCTCGTACCAGTAGTGAACGGCGCGCAGGCAAGCGCGGTCGCCCAGCTTGGCGCGCAGCTCGGGGAGCTTGGCGTCAAAGTCGGCAACGTTGACCTCGCACAGGCGTGCCTTGCCAAACTCGGCGGCGACGTCCTGCATCTCGCGCGGAACGGCGGCGTAGTCGTCGGTAGCTGCCACATGGTCGGCGCCAACCTTAACTAGCACGAGCGCATAGCCGTGATCCTCAAAGTTGAGCTCGAGCTTCTGGGTCTTAGGTTGAGCCTGATCCTCAAAGTCCATGTAGGCAAGGCCGCCCAGGCACACAGCCGCCTGATCCATAAGACCGCAGGGCTTGCCGTAATAGTTGTTCTCGGTGCGCTGGCTCATCTGGGCGAGCGCGACGGGCTCAATGGCGGGCGCGCCCCAGAGCGTCTCCATGGCGCGGCCGTAAGCCGCCTCGACAGCGGCGGAGCTAGAAAGGCCGCCACCCGAGGGGACGGAGCAGGTAAAGGCAAAGTCGAAGCCCTGGGGCTCAACGCCCAGAGCAGCGATTTCGTGGGCCATACCGCGCACGAGGCTTGCGGACGTGCCCTTCTCGGACTCTTGAATATCCAGCGTGTCGAGCGTGATCTCAAACGTAGGATAGCCCTCGTCGGCGACGCGAACCTTGTTGGAATCGGTCGCCACGGCAATGCCGTCGACGGCGACATCGAGCGAGCCGGCGATGACGTGGCCACCCTCGTGGTCGGTGTGGTTGCCGCTGATCTCGGAACGGCCGGGCGCGTGCACGTAGAGCACCTGGCGGTCGCCGACGGGGCCAAACTCCTCCTCAAACAGCTTGGTGAGCGTGGCGAATGTCTTTTCGTCGGGGGTGGTCATGGGAGTCCTTTCCTTGGCGCGCACGGGTGAGTTTTGCGTCGTTATGAGTACGTTAACAAGTTGAAGCGGCATGAACCAAGTGTTCACGATACCGCACGTTACGGGCTATGTTAACGTACTCATAACACATCGCTTGTCACTTTTTGAGAATCTGGTAATCGGTAGAAATACAGCCGTGAACGGTACTGCCGTATGGACTTATAAAGCAGAAGAGATACAGATAGAAAAAGTAGAGTACGTTAACATGCGTCCGACGATAGCGGGCCTCGGCGCGGGATGCATTTCTGCCCGGGCCGGCATTCGCGCTATTCAGATCTCGCAAGGGTGAAGGTGATTCTGTGGCAAGGCGCCCGTCCAACGATACAGGTACGCGTCCGGTCTCCATGGCCGACGTCGCCCGCGCTGCTGGCGTTTCGCAGCAGACGGTTTCGCGCGTCGCCAACGGCTTGCCCAACGTTAACGAGCAGACGCGCCAGCGCGTGCAAGCCGCTATGCAAGAGCTCGGCTTTCGTCCGAGTTATGCCGGTCGCTCGCTGCGCGATGGCCGTTACCATTCGGTTGGCCTGTGCGTCAACGATGTCACCAAGTTTGGCAACCTTACGATGATCGACGGCATTGCCAGCGCGGCCCGCGAGCGCGGCTGCGCCATCACGCTGGTCGAGATGTCCAAGAACGAGGAGTTTTCGCTTGCCGAGGCAACGCGTCGTATGGCTGCGCTGCCTGTGGACGGCATCATTATCGGCATGAGCCGTATGGCGCCCGATTTTGAGACGTTCGAGCCTTTGCCGGGTATTGGCACGGTCATCGTCACCATGTATGCGCACCCGCGGGTGACCACGGTCGATTCTGACCATTACGGCTGTTCGCTGCTGCTCATGGACCATCTGTTTGAGCTGGGACACGAACAGATTCGTTATATTGGCGGTCCGTCCTTTTCGGTTGACGAACAGTTTCGTCGTGCCGGCTGGCAGGATGCGCTCGAGCGTAAGCACATTAAGCCGCAGGCGCCGCTCGAGGGTGACTGGTCTGCCAACAGCGGCTACGAGGCCGCTCGGTACCTGGCTGAGCACGACCGCACCATGACGGCGATTTACGCGGCAAACGACCAAATGGCAAACGGCGCTATCGCTGCGCTGCGCGACAGCGGCCTGCGCGTGCCCGAGGACGTGAGCGTGGTGGGCGTCGACGATTCGCTCGATGATTTTGTGGCACACAACGAGCTCACGACCGTGCGATTCGATCTACATCAGCGCGGACGCGAGGTATTCGAGCATGCGGTTCCCGAGGCGGGTGCGGCGGACAAAACCGTTGCCATTCGTATTCCCGGACAACTCATCATTCGACATAGCACGGCGGCACCGCGCGCATAGTTTGTGCTGATAAACGGCGATTTATCGCATTTCAATAACAATCGGTAAGGATACCGGCAGATAGCTGTTGGGATGCAGCCGAGTGCTATGATAGACGGGCTCTTTTGTCTATCTAGGAGGCTTTGCCTGATGGAGATCACCAAGGATATCCGCTACATTGGCGTTGACGATCATGACATCGACCTGTTCGAGGGCCAGTACGATGTGTCCGAGAACGGTATGGCATACAACAGCTACGTTATCTTGGGCGAGAAGATCGCTGTCGCCGATTCGGTCGATGGCGGATTTGTCGACGAGTGGCTCGGCAACCTCGAGACCGTACTCGACGGCCGCACGCCCGACTACCTGGTCATCCATCACATGGAGCCCGATCACTCCGCCGGCATCGCCGCCTTTATGGAGCGCTATCCCCAGGCACAGATTGTGGCAAGCATGGGCGCCTTCCGCATGATGGTCAACTACTTTGGCACCGATTACCCCGAGCGCAAGATGGTTGTCAAAGAGGGCGACGTGCTCGACCTGGGCGACCACAGCCTGACCTTTGTCGGCGCCCCCAACGTTCACTGGCCCGAGGTACTCTTCTCCTACGAGGCTACCGACAAGGTGCTCTTTAGTGCCGACGGCTTTGGCAAGTTTGGTGCCAACGACATCGAGGATCCGGAAGGGTGGGCCTGCGAGGCGCGCCGTTACTACTTTGGCATCGTGGGCAAGTTCGGCAAGTTTGTGCAGGCCGTGCTCAAGAAGGCCGCCGATCTGGACATCCAGATCATTTGCCCGCTCCACGGTCCTGTTCTAACCGAGAACCTGGGCTATTACCTCGACACCTACAACACCTGGTCGAGCTATCAGCCCGAGGACGAGGGCATCACGATTGCCTACGCGAGCGTGTATGGCCATCTGAAGGCTGCCGTTGAGGAGCTCGCGTCTGCGCTCGAGGCCCGCGGCCAGAAGGTTTCCGTCTTTGACCTGGCTCGCGACGATATGGCCGAGGCCGTTGAGGACGCGTTCCGCTACGACCGCCTGGTGCTCGCCTCCATCACCTATCAGGGCGAGATCTTCCCGTTCATGAGCACCTTCATCCACACGCTCGCCGAGCACGCCTATCAGAACCGTACGGTGGCGCTCGTCGAGGCCGGTTCCTGGGCGCCTGCAGCTGCCAAGGTTATGACCAAGGAGCTCGAGGGTATGAAGGACATCACCCTGGCACAGAACAAGGTGACTGTCCTGGGTTCGCTCAACGACGCCTCGCGTGCTCAGATCGAGGCCCTCGCCGACGAGCTTTCCAAGTAGCGATTCTTTCACGTTTGACGCTCAAACCACCACAAAGGGGACAGGCACCTTTGTGGTGGTTTTTGTTTAAGCGCCGGTGATGACGAGATTTGGGCGGGCCTCGTCGGCGGTCTCGGCGAGTGAGGTGGCGACGGCGCCATCGGGATCACGGTCCATCACGATGGCGCCGACGTCGACAAGCTCGGCAAAGCGGTACATGCCGCGCCCGTTAACCTTGCTGGCGTCCATGAGGGCGACGCTTTGACGGGCGGCACCGACCATAGCCGCTTTGGTCTCGGCCATCTGCGGAAAGTCGGTCGTAAAACCGCAGCCGGGAACAAAAGCGCCAGGGCACATGACGGCAAGATCGGCGTGGACCATTTGGAGCGCCTGCATGGTAAGTGGACCGTACAGATAGCGATGACCTTTGCGCAGTGCCCCGCCCAGCATGACAACATCGACCGAGGGCATGCTCTCGTCGATGTAATCGGCAATGGTAATGTCGGCCGTGATGACGGTGATGCCGTCGTGCTGGTCGAGGAGCCGGACAAACTCGAGTGCCGTGGTGCCTGAGTCGACGAGCAGCGTGTCACCATTGCCGACGAGTTCAATGGCGCTTTGTGCGATGGCCTGCTTGGCGGCGACATTGACGTTGATGCGGCGATCCTGCGTGGAGACAGTCAGGCGCTTGTGAAGCGACACGGCGCCGCCATGCGTACGGCGTAGCTTGCCTGCTTCGGCGAGCGCGTCCAGGTCGGCGCGGGCGGTGACGGAGGACACGCCAAAGGTCTGGGCGATTTCTGCCACCTGCACCGAGGCGTTATGTTCGAGCATCTCCATGATGGCGGCACGACGCTCATCGGCGAAGGCTCGGGTTGTCGCATGGGCCATAGCTGCTCCGTTCTCAACATCAATTTGCAGGAATTGTGTTGAATCCATTTTCGTTCATTTTCTTTTTGAGTAAGAAAACACCTTTCGATTACTTATCTTTTCTATAAAAGAAAGATGATTCGCTTGAAAACTGCAATGTCGTATAGAGGGATCCGGCGCGAATCCCTTCCGTTTGCTTTTCAAAAACGAGTGTCTTGACCTGTGTGCCGGTGATATCTCATGCGTGCGACACCGTCGATTTTCATACAATGGGCGCAGCAAAACGCAAGGTAAAACGCCTTGTGAACAACTACGCCCGATGTCCAGATGCGGGCGAGGGAGAGGAGCAAACGCTCATGGCACTTGTTACCACCGAAAAGATGCTCAAGGACGCTCAGGCCGGCCACTACGCCGTAGGCGCGTTCAACGTCGAGAACCTCGAGTTTGTTATGGCCGTTCTGGCTGCTGCCGAGGAGACCAAGTCCCCCGTCATCATGCAGACCACCCCGGGCACCATCAAGACCGCTGGTCTGGACTACTTCT
>USAX01000088.1 GCA_900552705.1 uncultured Collinsella sp.
GGCGAAGTCGATTTGCGTGACGAGCTTGGGCTCGGTCTGTGTGCTCATTGGCACGGCTCCCTTCGTTGGCATTACCCATATCAGGTTTGCGGGTCAGGGCGGGCGCGCCCAGTCTCAGCCTGCCGTCTTGTCCTGCAAGCTCCCCGTTTATGTAATGGGCTCAAGTATAGCTCGAACGGGTACGATTGGCCTAACGAGCGTGCCTGTGGGGAGGCGAACATGGAAGACAAGCATCTATATCGAGAGACGCAATGGGATGTATCGGCCGAGGAAAGCCGTGCGCACCATGGCCTTGTCGCGATTGGTTTTGCGGTGCTTGCCGTGCTGGTGATTGCCGTTTGTATCGGGACGTTTGGTGGTCGCGGCGGCGCTGCATGGGAGTTCGAGGCTGATGATAGCCTACCGATAATGACGGTGAAGGTCGCGGGTGGCAATACCGTTGCCGCGCCGGGCGACTATTGGTATCCGCGCGATGGATTTGTCCAGCTGCAGCTGAGCGGCGGTTCCATTCCTGGTGAAGAGATCGAGCGCGTGACCTTCGATGCGTCGCTTAAGACGCTGTCGGTCGAGCTCAAAGATCAAGGGGATGTGCCCACGACGATGGATATCGCGCTGACGGAATGGCGCTTGGAGCCCCCATCGGGTGTTGCGGTGTCCGAGGTAGAGCACGTTAAGATTACCTACCAAGATGGCTCGACAAACGAAGTTGCCAAAGCCGACGGCTTGGCGGAATAGACGCCGTGCCTAGGCAGCACATTCAAAAGTAGCGGTGGTCCTACAAGGTCTGTTCGTTCAGGAAGACCAAAGTGTTCTTATTTGAAAGCTCGGGAAAGTGACGATAACCAACATCAAACGCGGTGAGCCCGCTTACATCCTCGAGCTTGTTTTCTGCCATCCAGCGCACCATGGAACCACGTGCCTTTTTGCTGGCGGTCGAGCGCTGGATGGGCTTGCCGTTGCGGCTGCCTTCGCCAAAGAGGCACGTGACGACCGTGGCGTCGCCCGCGAGATGGGGCAGAACGGCTTTGGCGTACTCTACGCTGGCGAGGTTGACGATCGTGGTGTTTGAGCCTGCCGGGGCGATAGCCCGCGCGAGCTTGTCGCTCCAAAACGCATAGAGGTCTCGAGCATCGTCAACGGCGAGCTTCGCGCCCATTTCCAGCCGATATGGTTCGACGGCATGAAAGGGGCGAACGCACCCGTAAAGGCCCGAGAGGATCCACAGATGGTCTTGCAGCCATGCGAGCTGCGCGGAATCCATCACCTCGGGCGCCATGCTCTGGTATTGAATGCCGTGGTAGGACATGACGGCAGGGGAGAGGTGACAGGCGAGTGCGGGATTGTCGAGATCGCCGTTTTTCAGGATGGGCCCGAACTCATGCAGGGTGTTGAGGCAAGGCCCCAGCAGTTTGTCACTCACGTTCCATAGCGCCTGCAGGCTGTCGCTGCCTTCATTTCGCTCGATATCTAGCAGTGCGCGGTGGAGGCGAGCCGTCTCGCGCGCAAAGGGTGGAATGCCCAGGACTTCAAAAGCATCTTGGGCCGCGCGCATCTGCTTGGCGGGCGAAATGACGACCTGCAGCATGGACTCTCCTCTGCCAAAAAGGAAGTTGCGGTGGAATACGGTCTGTTTTGGCCGTTTATGGGCCAGTTTAGTCTGTATTTCACCGCAACTGATGAAGGGTTGGTTACGCGCGCTCGATGAAGGCCTTGTAGCCGCGATAGGCCTCGTAGATATCGGCCTTGTTAGCGACCTCCCACAGGGCGTGCATGGACAGGACGGCAACGCCAGAGTCGATGACGTTCATGCCGTACTTAGCCATGATGTATGCGATGGTGCCGCCGCCGCCCGCGTTGACGCGACCGAGCTCGCAGGTCTGGAAGTCCACGCCGGCCTCGTCCATGATGTCGCGGATGAGGGCCACATACTCGGCGTCGGCGTCGTTAGAGCCGCCCTTGCCGCGGCTGCCCGTGTACTTGTTAAAGCACAGGCCGCGACCCATAAAGGCTGCGTTCTTGGTTTCGAACTTGCCGGCGTAGCCCGGGTCGAAGCCGGCGGACACGTCGGAGGAGAGCATGCGGCTGCGGGCGAGCGCGCGGCGCAGGGCCAGCGGGCTATCCTCGCCGGCGAGCGTCATGATCTCGGCGACGGTGTTCTCGAAGAAGCGGCTCGTCATGCCGGTGGCACCTACGGAACCGATCTCCTCCTTGTCGACGATGAGTGTGATGCTCGTGCGCTCCACGTTGGCGACGTTGATCTGGGCGAGCATGGACGGATAGGCGCAGACACGGTCGTCGTGGCCATAGCCCAGAATCATGGAGCGGTCGAGGCCCATGTCACGGGCGGGGCCGGCGGGCACGACCTCGATCTCGGCGGAGAGGAAGTCCTCCTCCTCGACGTCGTACTGCTCCTTGAGGATATCCAGGAACATCTGCTTGACGGGCTCCTTGGGAGCGTCCTTGTCGTCCTCGTCAAACTTGACGGGGCGGCCGCCCACGATCACGTCGAGGATCTCGGCGTCGACGGCGTCCTTGGCGGGCTTGGCCATCTGCTCGCTCGAGAGGTGGATCAGCAGGTCGGAGATGGTAAAGACCGGGTCGTCGGCCTTGTCACCGATGTTGATGTCGACGGTGGTGCCGTCCTTTTTGCAGATGACGCCCACGAGTGCGAGCGGGGAAGCGACCCAGTGGTAGCTCTTGACGCCGCCATAGTAGTGCGTGTCGAGATAAGCCATGTCGCCGGCCTCGAAGGCGGGGTTCTGCTTGAGGTCCAGGCGCGGCGAGTCCACGTGGGCGCCCAGGATGTTAAAGCCCTGCTCGAGCGGGGCGGTGCCCAGGTTGACGAGCATGAGGTCCTTGCCGTGGTTGGCGGCGTACACCTTGTCGCCGGACTTGACCGCGCGGCCCTCGGCGATCACGGTCTCCAGATTGACGTAGCCCGCCTCCTCGGCCATCTTGATACCGGCCTTGACGCACAGGCGCTCGGTCTTGTTCTCACTCAAAAACTGCTTATAGCCGCGGCAAAGCTCCTCGAGCTCCTCGATTTGCTGTGGCGTGTACTTTTTCCATGCGCTGGGACGCTCCATGACGCAGGCTCCTTTCGGATCGATCGTGCTGGTTGATGTACCGTGAGCCATCGTATCACGCGCGGGCCCGCGGCGGCAGGGAAGCCTGATGTGCGGTGGCCGCGGGGCGGGGAGCGTGTAAACTGGTGTGAGCAAACCGTGCCCAGCCCAAAGCGAGGTATTCAATATGTCTGAAAAGCGCCGTACCTTTGCCGTCATCGACGGCAACTCGCTCATGCATCGCGCCTTCCACGCCGTGCCGCCGACCATGAACGCGCCGGACGGTCGCCCCACCAACGCGATCTTCGGTTTTCTGAACATGTTCCTCAAGATGATCGATGCCTTTAATCCCGACGGCGTTGTCGTGGCGTTTGACAAGGGCAAGCCGCGCGTGCGTATGGAGATGCTGCCGCAGTACAAGGCGCAGCGCCCGCCCATGGACCCCGACCTGCACGCGCAGTTCCCCATGATCAAGGAGCTGCTCGCCGCGCTCAACGTGCCCATTTTGCAGTCCGAGGGCTGGGAAGGCGACGATATCCTGGGAACCATGGCGCGCCTGGGCGAGGAGGCCGGCTGCGACATGCTGCTGGTGACCGGCGACCGCGACATGTATCAGCTCGTGACCGAGCACGTCAACGTGGTCTCGACTCGCAAGGGCCTGTCCGACGTGGCGATCATGACGCCCGAGAGCGTGGACGACCTGTATCACGGCATCACGCCGGCGCTCGTGCCCGATTTTTACGGTCTGAAGGGCGATACGTCGGACAACATTCCCGGCGTACCGGGCATCGGCCCCAAAAAGGCGAGTGCGCTCATCGCGCAGTACGGCAGCCTTGACGAGGTCATCGCGCATGCTGACGAGGTCAAGGGCAAGATGGGAGAAAACCTGCGCGCACACATCGACGACGCGCTGCTGAGCCGTAAGGTGGCGACCATCCGCACCGATGCACCCGTTGAGCTCGATTTTGAGGCGACGTCCTTCCCGGCGTTTTCCGCCGATGAGGTTTCCGCGGCGCTGGGCACGCTTGGTATCACCGCCATGCAGAACCGTTTCTTGGCGCTGATCGGCGGCGAGGGCGGGGCAGCTGCCAGCACGTTTGAGATTCCCGCCGTTTTGCGCGCAGCCGCCGGCGATGCTGGCGCGCTTGGTGCCGTTGCGGCTGAGGTCTCCCGCGTGATTGATGCCGGCGAGCGGGTCGCCGCCGTGGTGGACGATGACAAGGAAGAGGGCGCGCTCTTTGGGCTGACGCGCACGCTGTGGTTGGCGACGTCCAAGGGCCTGTTTGCGCTCGAGGAGGGCGACAGCGGTGCGGCGGCTGAGGTTGAGGGCTTCAACTTCGCCCACGGCGTGATTGCCGGCGTGCTCGCGCGTCTGTTTATGGAAGGCCGTGTGGCGAGCCCGGATATGAAGGCGCTTCTGCATGAGCTTTCGCCCATCGATTCTTCTGAGCTCGAGCTCATGGATCCGCTGGCAGTCGATTCCACGCGCATCTTCGATACCGTTGTTGCCGCCTACCTGTTGGATTCCGACCGCTCCGAGTTTGACGAGGTGTATCTGGCCGATACGTATCTGCAGATGGCGCTGCCTGCGGCGCGCGGCGCAGAGGGTGCTGGCGAGGACGCTCCTGCGCCCGCCGCTCGCACGGCGGCCTTGACGCTGGCGCTGGTTGCACCGCTGCGTGACCGCATGGCCCGCGAGAACGCCGCCAACGTGTTCGATGGGATCGAGATGCCGCTCGTGCCGGTGCTTGCCAAGATGGAGCGCGCGGGCATGCTCGTGGATCCCGACCGCCTGCACAGTCTGTCCGAGGGACTTGCTACCCAGATCACTGAGGTCGAGCGCAGCATTCGCGACCTGGCCGGCGACGAGACCTTTAACATCGGCAGCCCCATGCAACTCTCGCACGTGCTGTTTGATGTTATGGGACTTCCGACCAAGGGCCTCAAAAAGACCAAGCGCGGCTACTATTCGACCAACGCCAAGGTGCTGAGCGACCTTGCCCGCGACCACGAGATCGTGCGCCTGATTTTGGACTGGCGTGAGAAGTCCAAGATTAAGTCGACCTATCTGGACACGCTGGGCCCGCTGCGCCGTGGTGACGGGCGTGTGCACACCACGTACAACCAGACCATCACCGCGACGGGGCGTTTGTCTTCGAGCGACCCCAATCTGCAAAACATTCCGACGCGCTCGGAGCTGGGGCGTACCGTCAAGACGGCGTTCTCGGCGGGCGAGGGCAGCGTCTTTTTGGCGGTGGACTACTCGCAGATCGAGCTGCGCCTGCTCGCGCATCTTTCGGGTGACGAGCACCTGGTGCGCGCCTTCAACGAGGGCGAGGACTTCCATGCCGAGACGGCCGCGCGCGTATTTGGCGTGCCGGTGTCCGAGGTGACACCCGACCTGCGTAGCCGCGCCAAGGCCGTGAACTTTGGCATCGTGTACGGTCAGCAGGCCTATGGTCTGTCGCAGTCGCTGCACATCTCGATGGCCGAGGCGCGCGACATGATTGACCGCTACTACGAGGCATACCCGGGCGTGCGCACGTTCCTCGACAACGTGGTGGCGCGTGCCAAGCAGACGGGTTACGCCGAGACCATGTACGGCCGTCGTCGCCATATTCCCGAGCTCAAGGCCAAAAACCCGCAACTCCGCGGCTTTGGCGAGCGCACGGCCATGAACCATCCCATGCAGGGCACCGCCGCCGACATCATCAAGATTGCGATGGCCCGCGTAAGCCGCCGCCTGGAAGAAGAAGGCTTTGCCGCCCATATGATTCTGCAGGTACACGACGAACTGGACTTTGAGTGTCCCGTCGACGAAGTCGAGCGCCTCACCGCCATGGTCCGCGACGTCATGGAACACGTCGTAGACCTCCGAGTACCCCTAATCGCCGAAGCCTCAACCGGAGTAACCTGGGCCGACGCCAAATAGGAAAGCACTCGGTAAGGCAAGCTCGCCCAAGACGCAAGCCCCCACATACTTAAGATTTGGGACAAACATTGCTGATTAATTTGTCCCACAGTAACCAAAACAGAGGGGAGCCCCTTCCAACAAGGGGCTCCCCTCTGCTCAAATCATTTCAGCTAAGTATCTAGACACTCAAGACGCCATCTTGGCGGCAGGAAAGTAAACCTAGGACCTGGCCGGGCGGCGCGGATTAGTTTTTCGTAGATTCCGCACGAGCCGGAAAGCACTTAATGTGCTTTCCGAGCGAGCCCAGGACCTGACCGAACGAAAAACTAATCCGCGCCGCCCGGCCAGGTCCGACGAGCCACGTTACCGAGCCGCCAGGATGGCGTCGATGAGCGTCAGTACGCCCCCGTCGTTGTTGCTCGGAATGCGCCATTTGGCATGCGCGTTCATGTGCTCCTCGGCATTGTCCACGATAAAGCTATGCCCGACGCGCTCCAGCATGGGGATGTCGTTGTACGTATCGCCCACGGCAGCGGCGTCGGCGATATCGATGCCCAGGCGCTCGCAGAGATGTGCTACGCCCGACCCCTTGTCGACACCCAGGTTCATAAAGTCGATCCACTCGCGGCCGGCATTGGTGACATAGAGCTGATCCGAGAACGCGGGGTTATAGGTCTCGCGGAACGCGGGCTCGGCATCGTAGGCGGGGAAAAAGATCGAGATCTTATTGGACTCGATATCAAGGCCCTCAAAGGTGTCGACATAGTTGATCGTGTTGTAGTAGACGCTGATCTCGTCGTGGTATTGATGGTCGCGGGCGAGCACATAGAACTCGTCGTAGCAGCACAGGACGGGAACGGCGCGCGGGTCCTCCGAGGCACGAGCAAGCACCTGCTGATACAGCGCCACATCGATGTTGCTCTTATAGATATAGCTGCCGCGATAGATGACGCAGGCTCCGTTGTCGGGACAAAAAGCAAGGCGGTTCTTAATGCTCTCGAACATTTCCTCGAGTTTGGGGGCGGGGCGTCCGCTGGCGGGGCAGAATACAATGCCTGCGTCGGCGAGCTTGTCCAGGCGCTCATCAAGACCCTGCGGCAACACGCGCTTGTCGGTGAGCAGCGTCTTGTCCATGTCGACGGCGAGAATCTTAATGCTTCCGATATTGGTGTCCGATTCGTAAGTTTGCATAAAAGCGCGCCTTTCGTTTCGAAATTGTTTCAGACGTTATAACCATCAACCAGTAATTGAGCGTATTGTCGCAGGAACGGAGCGTATTTGCACCACGCTTCACAAAGTAATGAAAAAACTTTTCAGAAATTTGAATTTGTCGCTTGTGCTGCGGGCACTTTAGCGTAATATAGCGACCATCGAAAACGGAGACGGAAATACAACCGCTTACCGAAGAAAAGGTACCGTTTACGATATTAGAATTGCGCCCGGCGATAGGTGAAAGGAGAGGCAGATGCAGTTCGTAAAGATCATCACCACTGCAGATAATGCCATCCGACGCCAGCGCGCAATTTCCCGACGACGATAACAATCGTCTCTGTTCGTATGGGGTGAAATGCCCCAACAGAGTCATTTTGAGGTCGTTGGGTTTTAGCACGATATTGCTGCATGTTTCTAGGGCATGCTGTGCTGCTTTTTGCTATTTAACCTGATATTGCACGGTTTTTTGACCTCGAAATGACTTGCAACTGACCGATGTTCTAACTAGCTACCAAGGGCGAAAGGAAACAGCCATGAGCAAGGAAAAAGTCGTTCTCGCATATTCCGGTGGTCTTGATACATCCGTATGTGTCAAGTGGCT